>JAZQHN010000304.1:0-13040 GCA_045540615.1 Clostridia bacterium | reverse complement strand
TAAAGGAACCCAGGAAGGATATTGGAGCCGTGAAAACAAGGGAACACCCGGAACCTTCTTCATTGTTAAATATGAAGATCCGGTATTGGATGGATGGAGTCATAACAAAGACCAATGGATTATGTTCTCCTACCTGAAATATTTCTGGGCTCCTGAAACCACCAATGTTACCATTGATAAGGATAACAAGTTTATCAAAGCAACCATGCACACGGTTTACGGTGTTGAAAACGGAAGTGATGGTCGTCCCTTCCAGATGCTCAATGTTTATGAAGAACTGGATGAAGCAGGGGAATGGTACATTGATACGGTACAGAAGAAGATGTACATCTATCCCAGTACAAATACTCCCGAAAGCTTCTACATGGCAACCTTAAGCGGTGCAATTTTCTCTATTACCGATGCAGAAAACCTTACCTTCCGCGGACTGGATATCAGAGGCGGTAAAGGAAGCGGTATCGGATTAAAAGACAGTAAAAACGTTGTATTTGACCAAATAGAATTTTCCGGTTTTGCAGGTCAGGCACTTCGTATTACCGGTGGTGAAAATTGCGGTATTAAAAACTCTTACATTCACGACATGGGTGCCGGCGGTGTCCTGTTGAGTGAAAATGGTGATATTCCCACCATGAAGAAGAGTAACAACTTTGTTACCAACTGTGAATTCCATGACTTCCAGTTGATTGATACCAACTACACTGCAGCAGTAAAGGTTGAAAACGGTGTTGGTAACTTAATCAATCATAATAAGATTTATAATTCCGAGCACTGTGCAATCCGTTTTGAAGGACCCTTCAACGTGATTGAATACAATGAATTCTTTGATGTTGTAAAAACTGCAACTGATATGTCTGCAATTTACAGCGGCAGAAACCTTCGCTCGGTAGGTAACGTAATTCGTTACAATTATTTCCATAACGTTGGCGGAAACGACGGTGACCACGGTACTCAGGCAATCTTCTTCGATGACGGTACCTCCGGTAACGAAGTATACTGTAACGTATTCGGTGAACATTGTGGAACCCTTGCCGCTATTAAGAACTACGGCGGTCATGAAGTGTATTACTACAATAACCTGTTCCTGAATAACCCCGTCATCGGTCATAACGGAAGCTGGGCTTGGGATTATTGGAGAGGTTATGCATTGGGAACAGAAATGAAGGTAACATTAGAAGATGAAACTCGTATCATCGACTATGAAAACTATCAGCAAATGTTCCCTTGGATGAAGAAATTGTCCGAAGGAAAATTCTCAAAGAGCGATTATGTTCACGGTGTGTTTGAAAATAACCTGTTCTTCGGAATTGATACCTTGCTTGCAGATCCGTACATGACAAAACGAAACGGAAACGAATATTTCCCCTATACTCAGAAGAACAACCAAGTATTTAACGGAAATACCGCAGACAATAAGGCATATTTTGAAGATTATGACAAGGGTAATTACACTCTGACAGAAGAAGCTTACACCAAGATTCGCGCGAAGATTCCGGAATTTAAGGAAATTCCCTTCCAATGGATGGGTCTTACAGAAATCATAAACGAAAAGCCTTTCGTACAAAATGCAACCCTGAATGGTACCTTGATTTTAAGTGTTACCTATGATTATCAGGATGCGGAACGTGATTTGGAAGGAGAAACCAAATTCACCTGGCTGTGGTCCGATTCCAAGGATGGCAAGTATACCAAGATTGACGGTGCAACCTCTTCACTCTATCAGGTAGAGGAAAAGTACATCGGTAAGTATGTAAAAGCGGAAATCACACCTGTAGACGAATTTGGTGTTGCAGGTACCACCGTTTCTACAGATGCAGTCTTCATTGTTGCAGGGGTGGATTCCTTGCAGGCATTGGTGGATCAAATCCAGGAAGAAATTGACAATGCAAAAGTAGGAAGCGAGCTTGGTCAGTACTCCGCAGATGCAATCAAGGAAATGAAGGAAGCGGTTAAGGCAGCAAAAGCTGTATTGGACGGAACCGATACTGATACATCAGTTGTCAATGCGGCAAAAGCATTGGATGCAGCTTACGAAACCTTTAAAGACAAACAGGTAACCGACTTGAAATCTAACGTAAAGGAAGGTACCATCACCATTCCTTCCGACTTGAGAAAGTTGGATTTGATCTTGGGAGAAGTAACCGGAGCAATTTCTATTGACGGTGCGCAAACCTTGCCTGAAACCACAGTAACAGCAACCATCAACGGTGTAGAAGTGATTGCCAAGTTCCCGGCAGGAAGCAAGGTAGGTAACATTATTGAAGCACTCAATAAACCCACCGCTGAAGTAGTTGGTAACCACTATGTATCTGCTAAATTCGGTGTGGAAGGGGAATCCTACAAACCCGAAATTGAAATCACCGTACAGGGCGGAGGAGAATTGACTCTGTACTCCATCAAGGATGGTGTTGCAACCAACCTAAATGGTGAAAATGCAGATGGGGATAAAGTGTTTACCCTGACAGAGGGCAGCGAAATCTTACTGACCCGCTTGAAGGTGGCAGATACAGATGCAACCTTGAAATCCGTTACCATCAACGGTAAAAAAATCGGTGGATTCAAGCCTGAAAAGATCAACTATATCCTGACCTATGACCAAAGTGTAACAGAGGTTGTTGTGGAAGCGGAAGCGACCAGCCCTGATGCAAAAGTAGAAATTGTGCAGGCAGAAGCAATTCCCGGTAAAGCAATTATTACCGTAACGGCACAGGATAAATCAGTAGAACCTAAAGTATATACCTTTGCGTTCCAGTATGAAAAGGTGACAACCGAAACAGACAAACCTGCGGAAACACCTCCCGCAATCAGCGGACCCGGAGGCGGCGGAAGCACCATTGGTGTTGGCGGAGGAATCGCAGGCGGCGGTTCTTCTCAGAGTGGCAATACAGAAACAAAGAGTTTTGTTGATATCATTGGTCATTGGGCTGAAAAGGACATTAAGGAGATGGCAAACAAGGGCGTTGTAAGCGGTGTGACCGACACCACCTTTGAGCCTGACCGTTCTATCACCAGAGCAGAATTTGCGGCAATCATGGTTCGTGCATTGAAACTGTCTGTAGCAAATACCAACTCTGTATTCCGGGATGTTACAGCAGACAAATGGTATGCAGATGAGGTTGCGGCAGCGGCAGCAGCAGGCTTGATTGTAGGTTACGACGGACAGTTCAGACCCGAAGATACCATTACCCGTGAAGAAATGGCAGTCATCGTTATGAAGGCTTATGTCTTTGCAGGAAAAGAAGTATCTAACGGAAGTCTTGATAAGTTCAGTGACAAAGAAAAGATTTCCGATTGGGCAAAAGAGTATGTTGACCAGGCAGTAAGTGCAGGATTAATCAGCGGTATGACTGACGGCACCTTTGCTCCAAAGGAAAATGCAACCCGTGCTCAGGTTGCAAGCATTACAAAACGTTTGTTAGACAAATAATATTTGTCTCCAACTCCTTTATTACGCGAAAGGGCTGTGGCGAAATGCTTCAGCCCTGTCGCTGAAATCATAGAAAAAATTTTTAAATGAGGTGAAAGGTATGAAAACAACAAAACTACTCGCATTGCTGACAGCCCTTGTTTTATCTCTTTCGTGCGTAGGCACGGTAACCTTCGCGGCATCAGAAACAACCGTTTACGAATACGGTTATGAAGATGTTAACGACATCCCTGTTGGTGGAACTTCTTATCGCTATCCCAACAGCGGTAACAGTTCCTGGCATCTGAACAACGCCGGAAACTATGGTGAAGTTTATCTTGTAAACGATGCCTACAGTTTAGATGGAAATTACATGATTGTTGGCGGTGCAGGACACGAACAATCAACATTTTTTGAAAAAACAGGCAGAGTGCTGACCAACGATTTTTCTATTCAATTCAGTTTTCTGAACTGTGGAGGAGTCGGTAAAGCCGGATGGTCTCCTTTTACACTTTGCATTTATCCTGCGGCAAGTTTTTCTAATACAAATTTGCCTGATGATACTTCTTATTCTATTTTCAGCCACTATTACAATGGCGGAAATATGTACATGAAAGGTTTGGATGACGTTACCTCTTCTTTCATGACTGCAAAACTTGTATGGTATGATGTAAAAGCAAGCTTTGGTAATGTAGCAAGCGGTAAACCTACTTACACCATTCAGGTAAAGAAAAGTGCGGATGCTAACTGGACAACCATTATCGCAGACTATCCTCTGCCCTCAAGCTGGGATTGCAGCCAGGGTTTGAAAATGGGTAGAACGATTTATCATGCCGGTTACGATTCCATCGGTTTTGATAATTTAGTGATTAAAACTGTAGAGTCCTATGGCATCAGTGTAACTCAGCCTGAAAACGGTTCTTTGGCAGTAGATGGAAATCTCACCTCTGCAGCTCCCGGAACCTCTGTAACCGTAACTGCAACTCCTGCTAACGGTTATGTAGTAAAAAATATTTTGGTAAACGGAAAAGAACAGACTGTTCAGAACAACAAAGCAACCTTCCTTCTTTCTTCCGATTCTGTAGTTACAGCTGAAATGACAGAAGAAGGTCTGCCCGAAACCATTTATTCCAGAGAAACCTTCAGCGGAAATGATTTCTCTGACGGTGTTACCGATGCATATGAATTGGTAGCAAGTGGACAAAGTTCTTGGGGATTAGGATTCCAGGGTAATTACGCACAAATCTGGTTGGTGAATGATGCCAAGGCATTGGACGGAAAGTATGCAGTATGTTCTCCTTACGGTAATGGTTCATCTCCTATGAACTGGGTTATTCCGGAAACTCGTTTGGATTTGAAAGAAAACTTTACCGTTGATTTCAGCTTTATGAGTCCTACTACCTATCCTAACGGTGGCGCAAACAATTGGAATAAGATGAAATTTAACATTTGTATGTTCCCCTCTGCATCAACGACGGAAGGTACAGTAAAAGATAATGCAGGGGCGTTGATTACCATTCCTGTTGGCGATCAGATTACCGTTATGAACGATGCTACCTCTGAAAATGCAGCTGCATTTACTATGGCAGGAGATAAATGGTATGATGTAAGAGTAAAAGTAAACTATGATGCTCAGAATCCTACTTATGCACTGTATATGAAGGAAAGCTCTTCTGAAACCTACAGCCTGTTGGCAGCAGATGTTGCATTCCCCAAGAGTGCAGATTATTCCGAAGGAATCGGTGTTTCCGGTTTGTTCTATCTCTATAGTGCATCCTGGGCAGATTCCGCCTTGGCATTAGATGATGTTATGATTTACAAAACAGAAGCTCAGCCTTGTGCAATCGCTTTGAATGCAGGTTTGGGCGGCAAGTTGGAATTTGAAGGCATAAGCGGAACCAACACAACCGTTGCAGAAGGTACCTCAGTAACCGTAAAAGCAGTACCTGATAAGGGTTATGTTGTAGATTCCTTCAAAGTAAACGGAAAAGATCAGGCTCTGACCGATGGAAAATATACCTTTACTGCTGCTTCCGATGCGATGATTGCAGTAACCTTTACAATGCCCGGTGTAGGAACTGTTTTACAAAACCGTACCTATGAAGCAGGGGTTGATTATGATTGTGAAATTGCTGACGGCGAAACATATGCTGTGAAATCAGCAAATCCCAGTGGGGGATGCTGGTGGAATAATGACGGACATCCTTATCGTGCAGGAAGCTACGGTTATACTTATCTTGTAAAACATGATGTAGATTCTCCTAAGTCCGGTCAGTATATGCAAGCAAAAATTCAGGGCGGAGATACCGGTATGATTTTCTCTACCGATGCTGCAAAAACCTATACCGATTCTTTTGTGTATGAATTCAGCTTCATGAATCCTACCGATGACGTGAAAAATGCAGGTTGCAGCGGTCCCTCTACCTTCGATGTGTATCTCTATCCTGAAACTGCAAAATCTGACGGCAGAAGTGGAGAAGGTAAGATTGCTACCATCGCAGTAGAAAAGAATATTAAAGTAGTCAATGATACCGAAGAAGTGGTTTATACTCACTTTACAACTACCAGAAATGTTTGGTATGATGCTCGTTTTGTCATCGATCAGAGTACATCCGTTCCTACTTATGATTTGTACATGAAGGAAACTGCAGATTCTGTTTGGACCAAGGTTGCAGAAAATGTTTCCTTCCCCAAATCTGCAGATTACTCCAGAGGCTTGGGAACATGGGCATCCATCGGTTTGACACAACCCGGTGCAACAAATGGTTACTATGTTCTGAACGTAGACGATATCAGAACAACAACTGTTCCTGAATTGTACGCTGTAGATCTGGCAGGAACCGAAAACGGTACTGTTTCTATTGACGGCGTAAGCGGTGATGCATTGGTGCTTCCCGGTGCAAAGGTAACCATCAATGTAACACCTGATGAAAATTATGAAATTGCAAACGTTTTGGTAAACGGAGTACCTCAACCTAACGATGCAAGCTTCAATTTGACAGTCAATGAAAATACTGTTGTTACAGTAACCTTCAAGGAAATCCAAAAGATTGCTCCTGCTATTGCTCAGGTTACAATGGTAGACGCTGATTCCTATCAGGGGAATCCCGCAGTATTTGCATATAGTAAACTCAATCAGTACACCGACGGTTCTGCTTTGAACTATGGTATGTATTTGTGGCAAGGTAGCGTTGCAGATAAAGACAGTGCAACGATTCTGCCTTTGTATGCTATGGTTGATGCAGAAAATAATGCAGTTGCAACACCCGGTGCGGCATTTGCAATTAGAGTGTTTGGTGATGCAATCAAAGTCGGAAACACCTACTCTATGCAACCCTTTGTAGGTGATGTTACCGGCGACGCTGTCGAAAAAACTTTGGCAGAATAATATTTGTTTAAATCCATCTCATTAAAAAACTCCCTCGGCGACTTGTTTGCCGGGGGAGTTTTATCTTCTTTTATTTTCCTTCGATAAAATAGGTGGCTTCCATATCTGCTGTGGCCAGTGCAAAGGCAAGAGGGAATTGCTCAAAAGCATTGCTTACGTTTCGGATATCTTCGGTTCCTGAGAATCCCATATGGTAACGTATGGCAAATGCTTCTTCTCGGGTAAGCCTCATAAAGCCGGTAATGATATAAACGGATTTTTCACCGTGACCGTAGGGAAGCTTGTCGTCAAATTCATAGGTAGGAACCTTTTGCCACACACCTTTGTCATCCTTCACATTCCGAAAGCCCGGTTTATAGCAGTTGACCTTGCAAAGATCATGAAGAAGTGCGCTGATGGCAATGGATTCATCCGTTACCCGAAGACCATATTGCTCCTTTACTCTGGGACGGTTTAAGTAGTCCTGCAAGCATTCAAATACATTGTTGCTGTGTTCTACTAAACCACCTTCATAAGCACCATGAAACCGTGTGCTGGCGGGTGCGGTAAAAAAATCGCTGGCGGGAGAGAGAAGATATTCTAACAATTGTTCTGAGCCCTCTCTTTGAATGTATGTTCGGTAATAGTCTAAAAATTTTTCTTTGTGAGTCATGAGCTTAAATCTCCTTTGTATTTTAATAAAGGCTATTGTATTCATTTTATCATATTTTCGATTGTTTTACAAGTGATTTAAGAAAAAAACATTCGTACAGCCGCGGCAATCATCATAATGCCAAACAACCTTGTAACCCAAACAGAGGAAAGCTTTTTTAACAGCTTTGCTCCCGCCAATCCGCCTAAAATTCCGCCTGCACTTGTCCAAAGAGCGGTACCAAGGGGAATATCAGCCTTGTATAAATAAAGAATCAAGCTGATGATTGAAAGAGGAAGAATAATTGCTAAAGCTGTGGCGTGGGATTTTTTTGTTTCCACTCTAAATACTTTTTTTAATACCAATACTGCTGCAACGCCTCCACCTGAGCCGAATAACCCGTTTAAAACACCAATTATCGTACCGAATAATAAAAAACGTCCCCACTGTTTCATTTTTTGTTCTCCTTTTTCGTAACCAGTTGTTGAATTCCCATAACAAGCAAAAAGAGGGCAAACAACTTTCGTAACAGCCCCGAAGAAAGAGTTACGGCAATCCAGCCTCCCAAAACAGCGCCCGGAATCGCACAAAGGGTCAGCTTGATGGCGGGCTTGAATTCTATTTGTTTGTTTTTAATGTGTATCATTATTGCGGAAAGGGCAGTGGGCAGAAAATAGAGCAGATTAATACCTTGAGCCGACTGTTGACCCATAGAAAGAAAAATGGTTAGAAGCGGAATCAGAATAACGCCTCCTCCGATTCCCATTCCGCTGACAATTCCGCTGAAAAAACCAAATAATGCAGATAACACCTTTTATCACCTCATAAAATAGTATAAACTTTTTTTCGAAATTTAACAAAATAATTTAATTCAATCGGTTGACTTTTCAAAACAACTATGTTATAATGAACGAAGAAAATCAGGAGGGAATGGTACTATGAAACAAACGATGTTAAGAGACAAGGCGATTTTTTGGTCCCGGTTAGGAATGTTCCCAAATCCGACTATATTTGATGAAGAGGGCTTGCCTGTATTATTGGATGACACCTTTTCTCAATTAAAATATCATCAGGATTTTTATCAAAAAGGTGTAAAAATTCACAGTTTTATTTTGCATTCCGGTTGGGTTGGAGACGGTCGTTATGATTTTACAATTACGGACAGAACCATGGATGCGGCATGTCAGATCGGGGAAGAGATATTTTTGGTTCCCAGAATAAAATTTGATCCGCCGATTGAGTGGATGTACAATCATCCAGAAGAATTGCATGTGTATTACGACGGACCTCGGGATGCGGAAGAAATCCGTGCTTTGGTGGACACACCCCAACATGACTTTTTAGGCTATGAAGCACCTGACGGATTATATATGGGCAATCCCAAATATGCCCGTCCCAATGTGGGAGGACTTATTTCCAATCAGAGTTTTTCTTCTGACCTTTGGCTCCGGGATGCAAAGGAGGCAATGGGGAAACTGCTTGCTCATCTGGATGAAAAATACGGAGATAAAATTTTAGGATACCATATCGCTTACGGCACCTCGGGTGAAACTCTTATGTGGGGCAGAATTTCTCAGAAGTATGGGGATTACGGAATTACCAATCAAAAGAAATTCAAAGCATTTTTGAAAGAACGTTATGGCTTGGAAGAGGA
Source organism: Clostridia bacterium (assembly GCA_045540615.1). Classification (GTDB taxonomy): domain Bacteria; phylum Bacillota; class Clostridia; order HGM11514; family HGM11514; genus SIG438. The sequence goes on along the minus strand of JAZQHN010000304.1, from coordinate 3,964 downwards.
ATTGGGAACCCCTATGGAACGCTATAAGCAAGCAGAAACGTTGGAACAGTTTATGAGAGCTGACAATCCCGTTGCAAGATATTATGATGAATTTACCGACGAGGTTAATTCCTATGCAGTGGAATATTTGTGCAAAGCGGTAAAGGAATTTGCACCTGATAAGCTGACCGGTGTCTTTTACGGATATTTTATGGGAATTGCAGAAAGCGGCTATACCGGACACACCCAAATTCAACGACTGTTGGATTCTCCTTATGTGGACTTTTTCTCTGCACCCAAAACCTATTACAGAGTGCAGGCAGGGGACAGCGGAGGAGAATATAGCGTTACTCAATCAATAAATCATAAGAAAATTTGGGTGGATGAGTGCGATGTGAGAACTCATTTGGCAAAGGTAGACAGTGTAAAAAATCAAGGATCTGATACTATGCAGACGACGAAAAATGCCTTGTATCGGGAGCTTGGGAAAAATTTGTCTCACAATTCCGGCTTTTGGTTTATGGATTTGGGCGGAGGCTGGTATGATTCCCCTGAAATGATGGATTTGGTGGAAGAACTAAACGAACTCAATGAAACAATCAGAAAAAAAGAACATAAGAGTATAAGTGATGTTCTGGTAGTGATTGACGAAAAATCTACTTCTGTTACTTCTATCAGCTTTAAGAATCTTTGTTACCGTGTGGATATCATTGCAGATTTGAAACGAAGCGGTGCATTGGTGGATATTTATCGGCAGAGCGACTTAAAGGAACTGGATTTAAGTCAATATAACATGATTGTATTTGCTTGCAATTATTTCCTGACAAAAGAAGAGGTAGACTATGTTGTAAGCCATTCAAAGGCAACGGTGATGTTTCAATATGCGGCAGGATGCTTGGCAGAAGGATATTCTTTGGAGAATACAAAAAATACAACCGGTTTTTCTCTTTATGAATTACCCGATTCCCCTTATGATTTTCCCTGTCTGAAAGCAGAAGGTACACCGCTGTTTGAATCAGAAACAGGAAATATGGTAACAGAAGAACGGGAGGGAAGACGATTCGTCATCAATACCTGTCTTAAATTACCCATTCCTGTTTTGAATCAGCTTGTAAAACAGTCAGGGTGTCACATTTATTGTGAAGAAGATTATGTTCTTTATGGAGATGACAGATTTTTGTGTGTTACCGCAAACGATAAATTTTATAAGGGAGAAATTGATTTCGGAAAAGAGCGAAATTGGTATTGTGTCAATACAAAAGAAAAAGGAATAGGAAAAAAGGCTGCCGTCCAAGCGGAGCCTTATGATGTGCTAATGTTTTTATTTGATTAACGAAAGGTATTGTTATTTCGATATTCCTTTGGTGAGGAATGGGTCAGCTTTTTGAAATATTCAAAAAATTTGGTATTATCTGCATAACCTACCTCAGAACTTATTTTTTCAATGGGAAAATCGGTTTCAACCAGCAGATTGCATGCTTCGTTGATTCTTTTTTGCTGAATATATTCTGTGACGGTAATGCCGTAGGTGAGCTTGAACACGTGACTGAAGTATTTGGGAGAATAACAACATCGTTCGGCCAACTCGTTTAAGGTTAACTTTTTTCTGAAATTTTCTTCTATATAGAGAACAATTTCGCTTAGTATGTTGTTTCTTTTCTGATGATTGTTTTCTATTCCGCGTCTGGTATAAATCAAAAAAGTGCTTAAAAGATTTTCCAAAATGAACATTTGCTCTTGTGTAGCAGGCTGATTGATCTCACGATACATTTCTTCTATCATGTGTTCTATCCGTTTTTTTGCTTCTCCTGAAAAGCGGATGAAAGGGCAAGTAACGCTGTCTGTAATCTGGTTGAGTGAATCAGAAAGGGAAAAGTTTTTTTGCCGTTTTAATTCCTCCTGTAATATTTTAGAGGTTACGGTAATGATAAAATAAACAGGAGGAGTTTCAGAAGAAAATGAATGAATCTGTCCCGGTTTGCTGATGAGCATATCACCCGGGACAGTGTCATATCTGATGTTGTCAATGGTGTGAGATGTTTTTCCTGATATGATATAAATGAATTCAATATTTGTATGAGGATGAGGTAAGGCACTTTTGTTTTTTGGTGCCTTTTTTTCTATAAAAATATCATGTTGATTGATAAATTGACGTTTGAATTGTATTTTTTTCTTCATAGTATTCACCCCTTATGATTGATTATATCATATAGAAAACATAAAGTCAACACAAGGAAAAAATTACAATATAACGTCATTTTTCGAAAAAAACAGAAGAATAAAAATGGAAATTTTACAGCAATTTCGAAAAATCAAATAAAAACTCCCGCAGTTGCTTGATTTTTCAGGACGAAAAATCCAAATAATGGAAGTTGAAATATTATAGATTCGGGATATCGTAAATTGATTTTCATTTCTTTTTAAGATATAATAAAAATATATTTTACATAAAGGAGTAATCAAACATGATTCATATTAATTTACCTTATGAAAATGCCCCGGAATATTTCCATTTTTGGGCACATGAAGAGGAAAATATTGATTTTCGGAAGGATTTGGAAAAAGCGAAACGGTGTACTCTTTCTTATGCAGCGGAAGAATTAGAAACCTATTTAAATCTGATTGGTTTGGAAACGAAAATTTCAGATAAGTTAGGTGATTTTACCATTGTTCTTGACAGTAATACAGGAGATGCAGAAGGATTTCTCATTGAGCAGGAGGGAACCACTCTTCGCATTTTTGGTGACGGTCGTACAGGGGGGCTGTATGGTGCCTATGAATTACTGGATGCACAGGGAATTCGGTGGTATTCTCCTTGGGAAAAAGAATATGTACCGGAATGTGTCACCAAACTGAATATCCCGGAATGTAAAAAATATCAGTTTCCTATGCATTTGAGCCGTGGATTCGAGTTTGAAGGCCCCTTAAAGGAATCGGAAGAATTGTATATTTGGATGGCGAGAAATCGTCTGAATTTGTCCGGTTACCGTTTTAATACGGCAAAACTGCAGAAAAAATTAGGGTTGGTATTTACGGTGTGTGGTCACTTCTTCCATGAAGTATTAGACCCAAAAAAGAGAATGCCCAGTGGAAATACATTACTTGAGGATCATCCCGATTGGTATGGTGTCAGTGGAAAAAAATTAGATTACGATAATGCTCTTTCTGTACAGATTTGTACGTCCAATACAGGTGTGTTGGATTACATGGCAGATGAAGTCATTAACTATATTAACGGTACCTGGTACGATGTAGATCGAATTGGTTTGTACGGGATTGATACTTGGGGCGGACTTTGTCATTGTGAAGCATGTCAGAAAATCGGGAATGGTACCGACCATGCATTACGGATTCTTTCCCATGTTCGTTCCAGAGTAGACAAAGCATTTGCAGAAGGTCAGATTGACCATAATGTAATTTTTAAAACCTGCGCTTACGAGGGGACCACAACATTGGAGCCTCCCATAAACGGTATTCCCGAAAATCTGAAGCATTCAGGGGATTATGTGGTTTATGCACCAATTCTTCGTTGTTATGATCACCAACTGTCAGACGAGGGCTGCAGTCATAATAAAATTTATAAAGAAACCTTTGAAGGTTGGAATGGAATCTTGGTGTCTGTTGGGGAATATTATTATGTGTCCCGTCATGAAGATTTACCGTTAATTTTCCCCACCCGCATGAAGGAAGATTTGAAATACTATGCGGAACAAGGTGCCGTTGGGACAAGCTATCTTCATATTCCCATGATGGAATGGGGAATGAGAACCTTGAATCAGACAATTTTTGCTGCACTTTGCCGTGATGTAAATGCAGATGTGGAACAGATTAAGAAAAAATATTATGCTGATTTATACGGTCAGTTTGCGTCTGAAGCTGAACAGGCTTATGATTTGGTTGAAAAGGCAAGCTTCCTATGTGCAAGCTGGCGTCAATGGTGCGGAAAGAGTATTATTTCCAATTTAATGTGTTGGGATGGAAAACC
>JAZQHN010000303.1:0-4019 GCA_045540615.1 Clostridia bacterium | reverse complement strand
AATTTTTTAAAAAATTTCAAAAAAACTCTTGTAATTTGGAAAAAACTATGGTATAATAATTTAGAATTACGGATAGTCCGCTATCGTACATAAGGTGCGGTATGAATGTCTATGGAGAGAGGAGGAAGCCAGATGGATATTTTGAAGGCAATTACCGAAGAACAGATCAGAACTGATTTACCTGAACTGTTGATTGGTGATACCGTAAAAATTTATCTGAAGGTCAAAGAAGGTAACCGTGAAAGAATCCAGATGTTCGAAGGAACTATCATTGCGAAGAAGCACGGTGGTATTCAGGAGACCTTTACGGTCAGACGTGTATCTTACGGTGTTGGTGTGGAAAGAACTTTCCCTGTAAATTCACCGAATATCGACAAGATCGAAGTATCACGTAAGGGTAAGGTAAGACGTGCAAAGCTGTATTACCTGAGAGACCGTGTAGGAAAGGCTGCCAAGGTAAAAGAAAAAATCTAAAGACGAAGGGGAAGCTAAAACAGCGTCCCCTTTTCTTTACTTTTCAGCAATTTGAATAGGAGAGTATTATTATGTTAGATGAAAATAAATTTTCCGAGCAGGATGAAAATCGTGATATTTTAGATGAAATAGAGATGGTGTCAGAAGAAAACAACGAGGTAACAGAAACAACTGAAGTGCAGCAGGAAATTCAAAAGGTGGCAACCGGCTTTGCTGCAACACATCCGATTTTAAAGGAATTGGTGGATTGGGTTGTAGTAGTGGCAGTTGCACTTGTTATTACTTTTATCATCCGCAGCTTTATCTTTACCATGGTTGTGGTAGAAGGACCCTCAATGGAAAATACGTTAAAAACAGGAGACCGTTTGGCGGTTGTTCGTCTTGCATACCAGCCAAAGCAAGGGGATATTATTGTTTTTTATCCCAATGGCAATAAGGAACGTCCGTACATTAAGCGAGTAATTGCAATTGAGGGGCAAACGGTAGATATTATCGACAGTATGGTTTTTGTAGACGGAGAATTGTTGGAAGAAAATTATCTTGGCTCGCCCACCACAGAGGCGGGAAATCAATCCTATCCTCTTACCATCCCGAAAGGATATCTGTTTGCTATGGGCGATAACCGTCAGCATAGTCTTGACTGCAGAAATACCTCTGTAGGACTGGTTGATTATAATGATATAGTAGGAAAAGCATGGGTAAGACTTTTCCCGTTTGACAGTCGTTTCGGAAGTTTATATTAAAATTTGGCAGGTGAGGAAAATGAATATTCAATGGTTTCCCGGTCATATGACCAAAACAGGTAGAGAAATAACAGCAGATTTAAAATTGGTTGATTTGATTGTTGAATTAATTGATGCAAGAATTCCGTTTTCCTCTAAAAATCCGGAAATTGACCGATTAACCAAGGGAAAACCAAGACTTATTGTTATGACAAAAACTGATCTGGCAGATAGTCGTGTAACAGCATTGTGGGAAGAATATTATAAACAGCAAGGATTCGTTTGCGTTACGGTCAATGCAATGACAGGGCAGGGAATTAACCAGGTGTTTGATGCTGCCGAAAAGGTACTGGCTGATAAAATCAAACGGGATCGGGAAAAGGGAATGGTAAACCGTAAAATCAGAATGATGATTGCGGGAATTCCTAACGTAGGGAAATCTTCATTGATTAACCGATTATCCGGACGGAGCAGTACGAAAACCGGAGATCGTCCCGGTGTCACCAGAGGCAAACAATGGATTCGGTTAAAAAATGGTTATGAGCTTTTAGATACTGCGGGTATTCTTTGGCCTAAATTTGAAAATGACCAAGTTGGATTGCATCTTGCATTTACGGGTGCAATCAAAGATGATGTAGTCGATATTGAGGAACTGGCATTTTATCTGATTGGTACTTTACGGAAACACTATTCTGAACAGCTTTGTCAACGATATAAGCTTGAATCTTTGGCTGAACAGGACTATGAAGTGTTGGAGCAAATTTCAAAAAGCAGAGGATTTTTGATTCGCGGAGGAGAAGCGGATACCAGAAGAGGAGCTACTATTCTTTTGGATGAATTCAGAGGAGCAGTTCTTGGAAAAATTTCTTTGGAAAGACCGGAGGAACAATTATGATTACAATGGAACAAGAGCTTCATCAACGTGGATTTCGATTTGTCGCAGGTGTGGACGAAGCGGGACGAGGTCCGTTAGCGGGTCCTGTATTTGCAGCTGCGGTCATAATGGAAGAAGATAAATATATTCCGGATATTAAAGATTCCAAAAAACTGTCCGAAAAAAAAAGAGAAGAGCTTTTTTCTTATATTACAGAAAATGCAATATGTTACGCTATTTGTTCTGTAGATGAAAAGGTGATTGATGAGATTAATATTTTGAATGCGACATTTCAGGCAATGCTTGGGGCGGTAAACGGATTGGAAATTACTCCTGATTATGTTTTGATTGACGGAAATAAAAGTAAGGGAATTACACTGCCTCATGAATGTGTTGTCAAAGGTGATGCGAAGGTTGCATGTATTGCAGCTGCATCCATTTTGGCAAAGGTAAGCCGTGACCGTTTTATTTGTGAATGCGAGAAAGACTATCCGGGATACGGTTTTGCAAAACACAAAGGATATGGCACAAAAGTACATATAGAAGCAATTAAGGAATTGGGGCTTTGTCCGATTCATAGAAAAACTTTTTGCACAAAATTTGTGGAGTAATGCAATGAAAGATAATAAGAAATTGGGCAGTTTCGGAGAACGAATGGCTGCCCGTTATTTACAAAGAAAAGGATATCGATTGATAGAGTCTAATTATGTGGGTCGGTACGGAGAGGTGGATTTGATTGTTTCGAAAGGAAATCTTTTGGTTTTTGTTGAGGTGAAAACAAGGCAAACAACGAAATATGGTTCTCCTTCAGAAGCAGTAGGATATCGAAAACAGGAAAAAATAAAAATGGTTGCACAGGAATTTCTTCTTAGTTATCCTAAAGAGAGCGATGTCAGATTTGACGTTGTGGAAATTATGGCAGAAACAGGCGTGTTTGGCACTTATCGTATAAAAGAAATGAATCATATTGAACAGGCTTTTTAGCGGAGGAAATATATGGTTGTTGTTGATTCGCATTGTGATACTGCACTTCGGCTTTTGAATGGTGATTCTATGAGGAACAGTCTGGGGCACTGGAGTCTGGAACGGGCAAAACACTATGATGGTTTTGTTCAAATTTTTGCAGCATTTGTTTCTCCTGAATATCAGGATTCTGCCCAACGCTGTCTTGCACTTTTAGACTCGTTAGAAAGAGAAATTGATAAAAATTCTGATATAATTTGCAAGGCAACATCCTATCAAGATATAGATATTGGGTTAAAAGAAAATAAGACAGTTGCGTTATTAGCAGTAGAGGGAGGTTTTGGTTCCGACCTTTCTATGGTGAAAATACTGTATGATAAAGGCGTTCGCTGTATGGGACTTTGTTGGAACCAAGATACCCCTCTTTGCGGTGGTGTGCTGGGAAAGGGCGGAGGTGTAACGACTCTTGGAAAAAAAGCAGTAGAGCAAATGAACTATTACGAATTTTTCATTGATGTTTCCCATTGCTCAGATCAAAGTTTTTTTGATTTAACATGCATTTCCGAAAAACCTCTGATTGCAACTCATTCCAATTCCAGGAAAATTTGTGATAATCCCAGAAATTTAACGGATGAACAATTTGTGTTGATTCGGGATATGGGCGGCATGGTTGGTTTGAATCCTTACCCTTTGTTTTTAAACGGAACAAAGGAAGCAGATGTGAAAGATTTTATCCGACACCTCGACCATTTTCTCGAACTTGGAGGAGAGTCGTGTATTGGGCTCGGTTGTGATTTTGACGGTATCGAATTCTGCATGAATAATTTTGAAGGGATTCAAAATTATGACTATTTATATGAATCATTACGACTTTATTATCCGGATGAACTAGTGAATAACTTGTTTTGTGGAAATTATCTAAGATTTTTTAAAAACTACTTATGAAATTTTTTATAAAAGAACTTGCAAAAAATGGGTTTTTGTAT
>JAZQHN010000302.1:0-6679 GCA_045540615.1 Clostridia bacterium | reverse complement strand
ATACGGGGGGTATTTATTATGCTTGGAATTAAAACAGCTTACGTCTTTTGCAATAAACAGAACTTTTATTTTACAATTACAATTTCGGTTACCTGGTTTTTATACACCTTCATGAAGACACGCTTTGCATCTGCTTCATCATACTTTTGAATGTCTCCTGCTGTTACTACTGTAATTTGATTTTCAACTTTTGCAGAATCGTAATCGTATACAATAGCATCACCGATTGCATAGTTTGCTGTGTTTTCTCCGTTTACGGAAACGTTAACGGAACCGGTAAATTTACGTTCTACCTTACCGTATACGGTATAGGTGTCTTTGTCAAGCTGTTTGATTGCTTCGGTTTCCTTGTCTGCTACGCTGAACAGAATTTCAAAATCATCAACTTCGCCTTTGGCATTGGTTTTGAATCGGATGATATCACCCTGTTTCAAAGGAGCACCTTCTGCATCTACAAAGAAGGAGGGGTCTGTTCCGTTGATTTCAATCTGCTTTCCACCCTGGAACGCATACAGCTTGTCTACGGTGATTTTATCACTGTTCTGAGTTTGTGCAATGAAATCTACAATTGCGAGCTGAGTTTCACCGCTGATAATACCGTCAGAGTTTGTGATGACAATTACCTTTGCAGTTAAGTCATCCTGTACATCGTAAAGGAGTGCATCGTACTTGTTCTGGTCAACAAGCATAGACTTGTCGCGAACTGCATAGGAAGCGGTGCTCTTGCTTTCAGCCGGGATGTCAAAAATAATGGTGGAGTCAGAAACGTTGTATTTTCCAAGCTTGCTTACATTTGCACGGTATTCCGCTTCCTTCAGAACAGCATTTTTACCAAATACTTTGTCATTTACTGTTCCGTCGGTCAGATCCTGAGCGGTAGAAAGAACTCTCAGTTCTCCTGCTTCGTTGGTTTCAAAGGTAACAACCTGTTCGATAACAGCACCTTCACCGGTGGTGATTTCCTTCAGAACATCAGAGGGTTTTAATCCTGATTTGCTGTTAAAGGTCATCTTTTCAGCACCCTTCAGTTCTATTTTTTCACCTTTAGCGGTCAAAAGACTGAACATAGCACCTCTGCCGGCTGTGGTAGCATAAGCGTCGTACAGATAAGCATACTGGTCTGCAAATCTTGTCTTGCTGTCTACTGCGGCAATTTTGTTGTAATGGTCCAGATAGAATACGCCTTGGTCATCCAATTGGATGGTTTTTTTATAGTTGTCTGCAACCTTATATTTCTCACCATCAATATACACATAGTTTTTGGAAAGCTCGGTAACGGTTCCTTCCACAGACTGCTGGGAAACCATAACGTGCAGGGCACTGCCATCCAAACTTTTTGCTACAGACAGAATATCCCATTCTTTTAACTCTTCAAACTTGTAGTTTGCTCCATCCTTTGTCAGAGTGAAACGGATGGTTTTGTCACTGGGATCCAGAGTCAGAGGAGCCTTTTCATACTTATCAAAAATCTTGTAGCTTACAGTTGAAATATCTTCTACTACATAGTTTTCATAGGCTGCAACATTCACAATATCATAGATATCATCGCGGTCTGAATCAATCAGATGAACCACACCGGAAATAAATCCTCCCTCCGGCTTCATCAAAGCAGAATCAAAGGAAGTGGTAACGCCGTTGTAAATCATAACAGCTTTTTCTGCAATAGAGACCGTTTGAGTTTTTTTGTCCGTATCCTTGTTTTCCCAATATTCCACTTTGCGGATGGTTTCTCCGGTAACGGCAACAATGTTTTCGCCTTCAATGGTCAATTCAGACATTTCTGTTTTGTCAGGCAATGCCAGCAAAATTTCCAGATCGCCTGTGGATTTGTTGCTTCTGTGGAGATACATTACTTGATAACCCAGCAAAGAGGTGGCAGTTCCTGTCAGGTCATTGTAAACAGTTTCGTTGATTTCAACCTGATCTTTTTTCAAAGAAGAAGATGCACCGTTCAGTCTTGTGAACATGTTTGCGGTAATCTGACCGTATTCACGTGTTACGTTCAACACATCCTTTAAAATGGTTTTATCAACAACTTCAAAGGTGGGAATGCTTCCAAATCCTGTTTGTTCCATCATTTTGATGTCCAGAGCATTTTCTGCCATGTGGGCAATCAATCCACGGCTTGCATTACCTTCTGTGTTTTTAATACCATCAAACAAACCAATGGAGTTTGCGGTAATCATATAACCGGTAGGGAATCCGCCTGCAGACTCTGCTTTGTTTTCATAACCAAGAAGTTTTGTGAAGATAACAGCTGCTTCTTCAACGGTAATGGGATCATCCGGGCGGAATGTGACTCCGTCGTCACCTACAACCAGTTTCTGAGATGCGGCTACATTGATATAACCGTTACCCCAGTGTCCTTCTACTACGTCATGAAATACTTTTTTGTTGGCAAAGCTTGCTGCCAGTTTGTCCAGTCCTAGTGTACGGACTGCAACGGTAGCAACCTCGGAACGGAGAATTTCGTCAGCCGGTCTGAAATCGCCTGTTTCAGCGTCACCGACCATGATGCTCAGTGCGCCTAAGATTGCTGCAGTGGTTTCATATTCTGTTCCTTTTACATCTTCTGCAACCTTGAATGCAGAAACGGGCAGAATGGCGGTCAGCATCATGACCATAACCACTGCAAAAGATATTGCTTTTTTTGCTTTTGACATTTTGATTTCCTCCTAACAAATAAAATTTTTGATCGGCTGTCAATACCGATGTGCCCCCCGTGAGGGGGTGTGGTTGGTTCTTTGTTTCCGTAACCTTGAAACAAAGACGAGTATTATGGGAATTTAAGAGGAATTGTTCTCTCGTGGTGTTGCGTTATGTCAACCACATATCCTATTGTAAAGCATTTGACATAAAAAATCAAGGCACAATTTTTGGAAATTTATGAGGAAAAAAACGGAAGTGATTACAAACATGTTAAAATTTGTTTAAAAAAAGAGAAAACCTCTTTACATGGATAAGAAAATATGTCATGATTATAGTATAAGTTTAAATTACAAGGAGTGAATTAAATGAAAAAAATAATATCTTATCTGTTGATTGCAGTTTTGACAGTGTCTGTTATGGGGATGAGTGTTTCGGCATCTTCCTTTGCTGACCTGAACGATTCTCAATGGGATTGGGCAAGAGATGCAATTGATGAGATGACAGCCCAAGGCTTAATCGCAGGATATAGTGCAAGTGAGTTTGGTCCTGCTGACGGAGTAACAACTTTGCAGGCAATGTTGTTTATGTCCCGTATCATTGGATTTTATGAAGAAGTCAATGCCGATGTGTTAGAAAAAGCAAATGAATTGTACGGTGAGTTTTTAGCACCTTATCAGCTTTCTAATCAGTCTGAAATTGCATTGCTCATGTATTATGATGTTTTTTCTAAAAGTGAATTGCAGTCCTATCTTGCAACTTCAAAAATTAACAAGGTGTTAAAACGGCATGAAGCAGCAATCTTTTTGACAAAAGCGGCAGGAGCAGAAAAGGAACTGGATTCAACATCTCTTTCCTTTGAGGATTCCAATGAAATTCCAAACGATTCCAAAAAATATGTTTCTTATGTAGTGAAGCAGGGTTATATGGTTGGGGTAAGTGATAAGGAATTTGGCCCGAATCAAGAGGTGAACCGTGCTCAGATCGCAACCATGCTTTACCGTATCATCAATGATTTGAATATTACTTATGTAAAAGGTGAGATTGTAAAGGTTTCTGATTCCTCTGTTTCTGTGAAAACCTCCGGTGCGGCAAAATCCTATTCTATCCCAGCAGGTGCACAGGTTCGTATCAACGGTGCGAAAAAGGCACTTTCTTCTGCAAAAGCAGGGGATAGCATTTTACTGAAATATTTGAATGGAACCATTACCTATGTTGATGTTATTTTCTTGGAAGCGGATCGCACAATAGAAGGATATATCAGTTCTAAAAACAGCGGTTCTGTCAATGAAATCAAAGTGATTACCGCAGATGCTCCGGATGGTGAAACTTACAGCTTAGATGAAAAATGCAAAATTGTGTATGACGGAAAAACAGTAAAGTTTGACGATATTACCTTAGGTGACAATGTGGAGCTTTCCTTTAAAGAAGAAAAACTTTGTCAGGTTTTGATTAAAACAAGAACGGATAAGGTGACCTCTGTTGAATTTGTGGGTATTGTTTATGAACCGGAGCTTGGCATTGTAACCAAAACCAATGCAGGTGTGGAAAGAACCTATTTGGTTGATGAAAAAGTGACAGTTAAGAGAAATTCCAGAGGCTCTGAATTAAAGGATTTACTGGTTGGTGACAATTTGAGTCTGACGTTGAATAATAACAAGGTAACAGCAGTAGCTGCAAGCTCTACCAAGGGAAGTAACAGCGGCACCATTGAAGCAATTAACATTTCTGCAACCCCTTCCGTAACAATCGGAAACGGAAAAACCTCAACGGAATATTCTTTGAGCAATTCCACAGAAATTACGGTAGATGGAGAAAAAGGTGATATCTATGATTTGAGATTGGGATATGCAGTTGATATTTCCTTGGAAAGTGATACCGTAACCAAATTGACCACGAAAGTTGTTCAAACTAAGAATACTTTGATGGGTACGGTGGATTCCGTAAATTCTAATTACGGTTTCCTTTATATCTACGCAACCGACACCACAGGAACCGGAGAAACCAAACGGATTCAGGTGTTCACTAAGAAGGGCAGCGGAACCCAGATTATTGATAATAAGAATAATAATGGAAGCAGAGAATTGAAAAAGATTCTGTCGGGAGAATCGGTATTGGTAACCGGTATTTATCAGGCAGACGGAACCTTTGAAGCTGCGACTATTATTATACTGGCAGATTAAAATCATGATCCACCTGCGAATATTGCAGGTGGATTTTTAATTTAAAAATTTGTTGTAATTGGGAGAAAAATATGATATACTAAAAACATAAAACGGGAAAGAAGGGGCAGTATGGAATTTGTATTAAGAAGGGAATTTGATGAAATTTCTCCCTGTGAACACAGTTCGCAAGGGGTTCATATTTATCTTTTGGTACAAGGAAAAGCAATTTGTAATGCATTTGATTCCTCTTTGTTTGTATTGCCAAATGATTTACTCTTTTTCCCTACGGCAATCCCATATCAGTTTTCCTTGCAGAAGGGAAGCGAGGTGCTGTACTGTTATTGCAGTTATGATTTTATGAAGCGGGTCAATCAAGTTCCCATGATGAAAACCAATTTTCATTATTGGTGTTCCAATGCGGGGGTGTATCATCAGAATTTTATGACCCTTACCAAGGAAATGACAAAGGAAATTCTTGCATTTACTAATTATTTTGAAACAAAATCTATAGAAAAACAGTTTTTTATTATGATTCGTTTTTTAACTATGGTTTGTACCACATTGCAAAAATCTTCCTTGTACAATTTATCTCAGGTGGAATCGGTTCTGACCCGTCAGGTGTTGAATTATATCGATATTCATCTGAGTGATAAATTGAGTCTGGAATCGGTTGCAGCAGCTCATTATGTATCAGTATCTAAGCTTCAGAGAGCTTTTCAGACAGACGTGCAACAATCCTTAAGCTCTTATATTTTGAATCGACGGTTAGAAGAGGCGAAACGGTGTATTATTTATGAAAAAAATGTAACCAAGGCATGGGAACAGTCTGGTTTCACCGAGCATTCCAATTTTTCAAAAGTATTTAAAGCCGCCTTTGGCATTTCACCCAGAATTTACTGTGAGCAGTTCAATCAGCGAAAGGAGGAATTTGATGAGTCAGGTGCGCTTTGAGTTGGCAATGGTTGAGTATGATTTGGGCGATAAAGTGTTGACTGACCGTAAAGCGGAATTTTATTATCGGAACGAACCACCTGGCGTGGTCAGCATTTCTCCTAATTATCAGTTTTTTTCTATATTTAATGCTCCTGCGTTGGTTTGGCTGCATGGAACATGGCATCGGGTGGAGCCTCCGGCGGTTTTATTTGTACCGCCGTTGGAGACTTATGCAATTTGCGGAGAACATGGAACAATTGCATCTGGTTATTGTTTTATTTCTCTTTTTGCGTTGCAGAAAATGGACGATTGCTTGCCCGGTCAGCTTCATTTTTATGATTCCTTATTGTCTTATTCTATGAATGGTGACTATATTTTTTCCTTGACCGAAGATCAGGCAAGAAAAATGAAACGGGATATTGATGAGTGGTGGCCCCGTTGGAGTGAAATTAGACTTGCTCGGGATGAAGGGTATTCTGCCTGGGCATTAAGTAGAATGATATGGAGACTGACTACCTTGCTTGATTGCTGGAGAGAGCTTCCGGCTGTCGGAAAAAAGCCTTTGAGAATTCAGGTTGTTGAGTGGATTATGGAGCATTTATATCAACCCTTTACTTTATCAGAAATGGCAAAGGATTTGTATTTGTCTCCGGAATATATTCAACGTAAATTTAAAAAAGAAACGGGCTTTACCGTGATGAATTTTGTTCTCCAGTTAAAATTAAGCTATGCAGCTCAGTATTTGGTTAATTATTCTCCCCGTGAGGTGGCAGAAAAAGCTTGCTTTCCTGATTTTTCTTATTTTTGCCAAATTTTTAAAAAGCATTTTGGAAAAACACCTGCTCAATTCCGTAAATATGAAGTGGAATTGAGAGAAAAACCGGAGTATAAAAACCATAAATAAGTGGTAAGTGGTATTCTGTGCTTCGCACAGA
>JAZQHN010000301.1:0-8301 GCA_045540615.1 Clostridia bacterium | reverse complement strand
ACTACGTTTCTAACCCCGATTGCGGAAATCATACCATACAGTACAAAAGAAATACCGCCGATAACAGCTGTGGGAATCAAAGCAACCAAAGCTTCAAACTTAGGAGAAAAGGACAAAACAACTGCAACAACAGCAGCAATTCTGATTACCTTGGGATCATATACCTTAGACAGTGCCAATACACCGGTATTTTCTCCGTAAGTAGTATTAGCAGGACCGCCAAACAGTGCAGACAAAGAAGTTGCCAAACCGTCACCGGTCAGAGTTCTGTGAAGTCCGGGTTCAGCCAGGAAATTCTTGCCAACAGTAGAAGAAATTGCAGAAATATCTCCGATATGTTCCATCATGGTAGCCAAAGAAATAGGCATAATTGCAACAATAGAGCTGATAATCAAAGAAGAATTACTCCAATCAACACCACCAAATACAGTACCACTCCAATTTACAGGTAAGCCAATCCAAGCTGCATCAGCCAGATTTTGCAAAGATGCACTGGAAAACAGAAGCAGATTTTCTTTTCCTGCCAATGCAATATATTCTGTTCCGTTTGCGTCAATGGTTTCACCCCATACCAAAGCTAAAATTGCAGCAATGATACAAGAACCCAGTACACCAAGAAGAATAGGAATAATTTTTGCCATTCCCTTACCCCAGATGTTAAAAATAACAACAATTGCCAATGCTATAAAAGCAACTAACCAGTTTTGTTGACAATTGTTTACAGCGCTTCCTGCCAACCCAAGACCAATAGAAATAATGATAGGTCCGGTTACAACCGGTGGGAAGAAACGCATTACTTTCTTCACGCCCAAAAGCTTAATCAATGCCGCCAATACCAAATATACAAGACCTGCACATGCAACGCCTAAGCATGCATAAGGAAGAAGTTCAGCATTTGTCATACCATTTGCACCATCTAAAGGTGCCACTGCTGCATATCCACCTAAAAATGCAAAGGAGGAGCCTAAAAATGCAGGAACCTTACCCTTTGAAATCAAGTGGAACAATAAGGTTCCCAATCCCGCCATTAACAGGGTGGTTGCAATGTTCAATCCCGTCAAAAGGGGAACCAAAACGGTTGCACCGAACATTGCGAAGGTGTGCTGAAATCCCAAAATTAACATCTTAGGAATACCCAGCTGTTTCGCATCATAAATTGCATCTTGCTGTTTTGCCATACTACTTACACTCTCCGTTCTTTTGTTTTATTTTATGAAAAAGACCTTACCCAAAGGGCAAGGCCGTAATTCATCTCAACCATTACCTTAACGAGTATATCATATTTTACCCGTCTTGTAAAGATAATTTTCTATATTTAAAAATCTTTGTCGAAACAGCACAATTTTTGCACCCTGATTTTGGGAAAAAAGACTATTTCTTCATCCATTCCGGAAGATAAATATAATCCTCGGAACAATTTAACTCTACCACCTCTGTTGCTACCTGACCTACTCGGAACACATCTTCCGCTTCCGGCCAATATCCTGCGAGAGTCAATTTGTTTTCTCCCCAATAGACTGTTTCATTCTGTTTTTCTTCATTAATGAAAATCTTGCTGTGAGTTGTGAAATTTTCACCGTAAACCGTTACAGTTCCATCCTGTCCTGCCACCACATCGGTAATCACAACATCTTCCAAACCATATCGCATTTCCGTAGGCTTATGAGGGCTTTCTTTCTGATCATAAATATACTTTTTACCATAAAGCATATCATATTCCAAAACGCCTAAATTTTCATAGTAATAATTGTCGTTTTTACAATACTGATGATATTTGGTTACCATTCCGTTAGAAAAACCAAGACGTTCCATTAGTAAGGAACCTAACTGGTAACAATTCATAGAACCATAATCTTCTCTTTTCCAATCCAGGTTATCCCAAATGACGAAATCGGTATGATATAAATTCCCATCCGACAAATCATCCTCGGATAAATCCAGAGCAGGCAAATGATCTCCGTATAACAATAAAACAGTAGGCTTGCCCCGTTCTTCTAACTTTTCAATTAAGTCTCCGATGAACAAATCAGATTCATAGACCTGATTGGCATAATATTCCATTTGGTGACGTCGTTTCCGTTCATCCCTGGTTTCATTTTCTTTTCGTTCTGCCCGTACATGGCGGATAAAGGAACGGCGGTTGGTGGGATACTTTCCGTGAGCCTGAACAGATACTGTAAATACAAAATCCTGTTCTTCGGTAGAATCCAAACATTTGATAATCTGATCTGCCAATACCCCATCCTTTTCCCAGTTTCTGGGGGTATATTCCAGCGGTTCCATATTTTCTACGGAAAGAAAAGTATCAAACCCTAAATTTGAATACACCAAATGGCGATCATAAAAAGTTCCTTTATGATTATGAAGTGCATGGGTTGCATAACCCCGTTCCTTCAAATTATATGCCATAGATTCACATGTTGTTTCCTTTAAAATAGAGGTATAAGGGTACTCTCCGGCAGAGAAAAAGTCTAAGCTCATGCCTGTCAGCAATTCAAATTCCACGTTGGCAGTACCGCCTCCCAAAGCAGGCACCTTAATCTTCCCCGTCGAATATTCCTCCATCAGCTTGGTAAATACCGGAATGGGATTTTTGCTGAATTTTGCATTTTTCATGAGATTCAAGTTAAAATAAGATTCCAACTGAACCACAATAACATCAGGTGATTCTTCTCCCTTACCATCTCCCATAATTTCCAACCGTTGCTTCAGTTCTCCTACCGATTCAGCAGAATAATCCATGGGTTCATGAATTCCTGTTTCCAAAATACTTGCCGTAAAGCAATAAGCAAAGCCGTAATCACGATATGCTCTGGGAAGATTACGAAAATCGGTTGCAAAGATTTCGGTATTCAATGTTAATCCCAGGAATGATGCTACAACCATTCCTACCACAAGGGTAAACAATGTCGCAATTTTAAAATTGGTTTTTCTCTTTTTGGTAAAACGATAGCAAAGAACCAATAGCGTAATCACAATTACCGCCGCTGCAATAATCATGCCAATCTGAACAGGATTCAAATATGCCGGAATAACATCCAAAGCAGATTTGATAATTTCAAAATCAATGGCAGAAAGAGGCGTTGTCCGAGAACTCAGCACAATACGATTAATGGTTCCCAAAGTAATCCAAACAACCGACGCTATCGAAATAGCAAAAGTCTTTTTTGGAACAAATAACGCAACACACATGGTCAAAAGTACAATCATCACATTCATCAGAAACATAAAAGGAGAGGTTCCGATAAAATAAACGAAGGCATTGCCCATAGCCTGACGACCGCACATTTCCAAATAAAAGGTTATTACAAAAGAAAGTAAAATTGCCTGAATCAAGGTGTGCTGTTGAATCTTACGGCAAATACCGCAAATCCATTTTGCTGCTTTAGAATGAATCAATTTAATTCCAAACTGCTTTGCTTTTTCCAAAAAAATCGTTATTTTTTGTTTCATTGTATTTTCTCACCCTAAGTTAATTTGTCGAATCAACAAGAATAAAATCGCAGTTTTAATTATATCACATCCAAAACGATTTTTCAATCCCTAATTTTATTTTTATTCTATCATACGATAAACTTCGTTTCATTATTCTTCGGATATCCAAAATTTCAGGATTACAAAAAATCACCCGGAAAGACAATTCTTTCCGGGTGAAAACAATGATTGGTTATTTGGTTAAGAGCAAAAGTCTCTTGATTAAACTTGTTGTCTGTGCTCTTGTTGCATTTTCTTTCGGTGCAAAGATACCTTCGCTCATACCGCTGATAAGACCTGAACTTACTGCACCATCTACATAATCGATTGCCCATTCAGAAATGGCATCTTTGTCTTTGTATTGAGACAGCTTTCCGTTCAGAGGAGATTTTCCTAAGAACTGGTATGCCTTCATAATCACTACTGCCATTTCTTCACGGGTAATGGTATCATTCGGTCTGAACTTTCCGTCATACCCTACAATAAGTCCTGTCGCAGCTGTTGCAGCCACAGAATCCTTATACCATGCATCGGAGGATACATCCTCAAATATAGCATCATCATTGGCTGCTGTAAGCTTCAAAGCTCTTGCAATCAAAGCAGCAAATTCGGCTCTGGTAATAGAACGATCCGGCTCAAATGTTGTTTTAGTCACACCACTTACAATGCCCTCATCTACCATTTCGTTAATATCATTTTCTGCCCAGTGACCGATAATATCGGTAAACTTAGTTTCTGCTTTTTCTTCAGGCTTTGTGGAAGGTGCTCCGCCACCACCAACACCGCCAACGGAAATATTTTGTCCTCCTGTAACAGGTCCTTGCTCATCAGGAGTCGGACTGGGAGTGGTAATAGCAGATGCAAAGAAGGTAATGGTATAAGAAGAAACAGTAACTCCGTCCTGCGCAGTAACAGTAATTACAGCATCTCCCGGCAAAGATTCCGGATATGCTACCGTTGCAGTTGCATTTTCATCCTTTGTTTCAACAGTAATTTCCGGAATAGTTGCGGGCTCAGTTGCAATTGCATAACGATAGGAAAGTATCTCAGGATTAAATTTCTTATAATCCTTACCATTTAATTTCAACGATTTCAACTGTGTTTCCGAAGAAGGAACAATCAAGTTCGCTGCAGCATATTCGCCACCTACAGCAGTCCAGATTGCGACTCTGTCTTTTCCTGCACCGATCTTACCATAGTCTGCATTAGATAAAGCAACTGCAGAATCTGTGTTCAATACCTTGGTAATCTTAGTATAGGTTTCATCGATGTGAATAACATCATCAGTTACAGCTCCGTCAAATTCCACTCTGATCGCTTTATTAAAGATATCGTCCTTTTCTCCTACGGTAACAATCATACCAACTTCGCCAAACAATTGAATGGAGGCCTCATCAGGAATGGTTACCTTCAGCTCACTGCCTGGAATTTCAGTTCCTTCTTGTACAGTTACAATAACATCACCAACTGTAATCGTCGTAGCAGGAGCTGTTTCATCCTCAAAGGAAACAAGGATTTCATTCTGTTCCCCGGTAAATGTAATTACAACATCTTTGAGACCGGAAGGAACAGTTACTTCTGCTTGATCGGTAGAAGCCTGATTATTTGCAGTTTTCAGGAAGTTTTCGTAGGTATTTGCTAAAGCAGAAGCTGCTTCTGAAACTTCAACACCGCTAACATCTGCTTTTTCTGCAATTTCTTTTGCTGCTTCAATGGCATTCTTCAGTTCATCCACATTTTCCTGAGTATACTCACCCAAATCAGAACCTACAGTTGCATTCTTCATCGCTTTTTCTACTTCTGCGACAATCTGATTCAAGCTATCCTTATCAGCAGCAATTGCATATGCCGCAGACAAAACAGGAGCACCTTTCTTGCCATTCGTAGAAACAGCTGTTACTTCAAATTTCACAAACTTACCGGACAGTTCTTCTGTAATAGTCAATCCTTTATCAGTTGCTTTTGCAATAGGAGAATAGGTTCCGTTCAGAGAATCGGATACCAACCAACGGTAAGTAGTATTCCCTTCCGGATCACGTTCTTCATCTCTGTATTCATAAAGACCTGTCAAACTGTCGTCTGTTGACTGATTTACAAACACACCCAATGCAGTGGGAGTAAAGTTACTTTCTTCATCATACATTCCGATTTCATCAAAAGGAATGGGTTCAAAGCTGCCCTTGATGGTAGATTCTTCAAACAAATCATACAAAGATTCATCTGTCAGTTTCAGATTTCCGTTATCGAAATCTTCAAAATACTTTCTGTTATTTGCATCAGGCATAATCAGTACGTTGGTATTTCCGTTTCCGTCATTCAGACCGGTCAGCGGATGATGACCATACGCTCTGTACCAGCCCTTGGTTGCCTTGATGGGCAAATCGGTAATATCCGCTTTCGGATCAAAAGGTTCCGGCTCGCCGTCAACATAAATAATCAAGTTTTCCCCTACGATATTACTGTGGTGAATAATAGACTTTACATTTCCGGAATCAACCGCATCTGAAGCTTCTGCGATCCACGGCCACCGTTCTCTGTACAAAGGATTGTTACGAACCGAATCAAAACGATCCCAATACTGATTCTTTGCATAGGATTTTCCTTCTTGGTCAGACAAAGAGTTTCTCCACTGCTGATCACTCCACTCAGCAGAATAGAAGATAACGGAGGTATCAACAAACAGGTTGTGATAAACATTATTAAACTGTCCGCCGTGAACCTTCACCGCTTCTACATTTACAAGCCCTGTACCGAATATGTTTCCGTAAACATCCATATCCGAGCTTCCGTCATCTGTGAAGATGGCACAGGGATAGAACTGACGGCTCAACGGGTTTCCGATATCATAGAAATGATTGTAACGGATAATGGTACCATGGTCATCAAAGTGACGTCCGGTATAAATAGCACCCATGTCTGCCGCATTGGTACAAGCATCGTGAATATCATTGTATTCGATGATGTTATCCACCCCTGCAAAGTAAATTGCATAGTGTTCACAATTATAAACATCATTATGAGAAATCACGTTTCCAACACCGTCAATGGAAACACCTGCAGAGTAGATGGTTTTAATCAATGCAAAATCATTGATCTTGTTGTTTTCTACTCTGTTATTACCGGGAGTCAAAGATACCTTGTCTCCTCCGGAGAAGGTAATCGCACCGGTACCAAAGAATTCCATATCATTATTGATAATCGCATTGTTATAGCCGGTCAGGGAAATCGCGTTGCTCTGGAAACCGTTGAGATAACAATTTTCAATCACAATATTATTACAGCTTCCCGCATTGATTGCTTTTTGTGCACCGGAGGTCAGTTCCAAACCTTGAATGGTGACATTGGAAACATTACTCATGGAAATCATATTCTTATTAAGAGAGCTCATCTTGATATTAGAATCCTGATTCCACCCCTCGTAAGGATATATATAGAGTTTCTGGTTTTCAAAATCAATGTAAAATTCCCCGGCTTCGTCTAACTCCTGATATACATTTTTGAAACAGAATACACGTTCTTTATTTTCAAAAATACCATATTGGGTATTTTTGTTTTCTCTTGCGGTAATCCGCTTTTTCGCTTTATCAATGGTAACATATCTGGTAGAAGCATACCAGTCATATCTCCAGAATCCCTCCGCTGCAACATGGTCTAATCCGTAAGTCCAGTTTGCAACGCGTTTTGCTGTTGCATCGTCATACTGAACGGTAAATGCAAGGGTTTCAGGATCAGTCTGTCCATTCCCGAGGTTGGTTCCTTCATATCCTGCCTTTTTGGGAGCACAGAACATGGTGGGCCATTTGGTAATATCACGGGTATTGGGATACCGAGCAATATTCAACGCCTGACCATCCAAGTTCATCATAGGAATATTCAAACCGGCATCGGCACTTAAAACAGCATATTCTTTGATATTTGCTACGCCTAATGCTCCTAAATCAGCAACCAAAACCTTACTCTGCACATCGGAAGAAAGCAAAGACTTCATCTCTCCGTCAACAGGAGCAAAATCCTTCAGTTTCAAATCATAACCGCCATGAAGTATAACTTTTTCATCCCCATAAGGACGGTAAACAATGGGAGCGCCCTCTCTGCCGCTGTCAGCAGAAGACAAAGTGAATTCCTTGGTTCTGTAATAAGTACCTCCTCTGAGATAAACAGTTGCTCCGCCTTCAGGCACCTGGGTTCCGCGCAAAGCATCTCTTGCTGCTTCTAATGTAGCAAAAGGCTTGTCGATAGTACCGGGGTTGGAATCGTCGCCATCTGTTGCAACATAATAGCTTACATTTCCGGGGATTCTAATTATTTTAGAAGTTACAACCTCTCCGCGTAATCCGTTTGTATCCACAGGAGTAACGGTAATCCGCAGATATCTTCCTGCGGCAGAGGCATTGATTGTATAGCTTAATCCTGTTGCCACCTGAGTATAGGGTCCGTTTTCAGTATCAGAAACTTCCCAGATAATTTCTGTTTCGCCTTCCTGATCACCGCCCTGACTCTTTACATAATCATAATCTGCAGTCAAGGTGCTGTTCATTGCAAAATCGCCCTGAATTTTAACTCCACTTGCAGAGGGAGGGGTTTTCAGTTCAGAAATAGCACCAAAAGCAGCAGAATATACAATTTCCCCTTGTTTAGGCTCTACTTTAGAATAAGGAGTGACAGCAATACGAACATATTTATCCTGCTGGTCTTTGCCAAGGATAAAGTTTAAATCGGTAGCATCTTTAATATCAGTCCATCCACTAATACCATCATCAGATACCTGCCACTGAACCTTATGGATACCAAATTCATCCTGGTTATAATCTATTACTTCGTAAGATG
>JAZQHN010000300.1:0-1939 GCA_045540615.1 Clostridia bacterium | reverse complement strand
ACGGATATTTCGTTTAATCAAGGCACACTTACCAAATTTCCATAGGGTCTCTTCTATTGTATCACATTCCGGGTACAAATTTCCAGTATTTCTGAAAAAATTTATAAAAAATTTTGAAATTTTTATTCCGTATCGGCTTTTTTCCTGTCCAGTCAGTTCTTTTTTCGTCCAGGTTCTTGCAATGACCTCGCCAAAAGCATGTACAGGAACAGGAGTTTGAACATCGAGCCCTTTCAATGCAGAAACCAAAAGCTGACCCTTTGTTACCGTTTCTCCTATTTTTACAACCGTTTCTCCTTCTTTTACCAGCAACAATTCTACCACACCGTCTCTTCTTGCAACCAAATGACAAGGTTGGTCTGCAGGAAGCATTTGAGGGCTTTGTTCCCGTTCCTTTACTACGATGGAAACCTCCGTTCCTTTTATTGTAATTCCAACCCAGGAAACCGTATCCAACTGCTGCATTAACTCAAATTTCAGTTTTTCTTCATCAACTCCATAACTCCACGCCCATTTTTTCACTCCGTTTTCTTTTAAAATTCGATTAAATGCAATTAAGTCGGTCTTTTGAATCCCATCCACTCGGACAGTCCAGATTAAAGAGGTTAAAAAAAATAAAAGCAAAATGAAAACGAGAATCCCAACAGCAAACAGCTTTCTTTTGCGGTACCTCATGATCAAAAATGGGAATCCTTTTCTTTGAATAATTTTTACTTTCGTACCGCTTTTTATCACTATCTCTCTGATTCGTTTGAAATCAGAAGCGGACATGGATGCTGTTACGGTTTTTCCTGGTTTCATATTCCAAAGTACAATCTTTTTTCTTCCGCATACCGATAAAAACCGTTCTGCAATTCCATTTTCAATTCTGATTTCCAAATATCCAAGAAACCAACGAACCAAACGGAGCAACATATGCCATCCTCCTAATACAAAAATTCCACTTGTTCAACCATTCCCGTAATTTGAAGCGAATCATCATCAATGGTACATATTTCGAAATTGTTCCCTTTCATCTGCAACAAAAATTCAGAAGTGCTGATTCTGATTCTGTCGGCTTCATATTCGATAATCGCTTTATAATTTTCAACAGTGACACTTTTGTTCCCGCCAAATATAATTCTCGGAAATACCAGTTCCTCTGGGAAATCCAATAGCCTGACTGTTTTCTCCTTCAACTTTTCTTTCACGAAACTCTTCCCCCCTCTTTCCCTTACATAAACATCTTTTTTTCTTTGTAAATTTATGCAATAAAAAGACCTAACATGAATAAGATTAATTATCAGACAACCAAGAAAGGAATTATTTTCATGAAACGAATTTGTTTTTACCTACTGTCAGGAGTCATTTTGCTTTTTCTCCTTCTTTTTCCGGCACAAGCAATGGAATCCGCTTTCAAGGGGCTTTTCCTTTGTGGAAAAACAGTAATTCCTTCCCTTTTTCCTTTTTTGTTTCTTAGTCATTTTCTAGTCCATTCCGGATTCTTAAATTTAATTCTTAAACCCTTTCAACTCTTTTTCTCTCGCCTGTTCGGCATTTCTCCTTTCGGTGCAAATGCATTTTTACTTGGAATTTTTTCAGGATACCCTATAGGCGCAAAAACGGTTGTTGAATTAGAAGCCTCGGGACAGATTACCCACAGGGAAGGAAATCATTTGCTTCGTTTTTGCAACAACGCAGGACCGCTTTTTATAATAGGCACGGTGGGAGTAGGAATGTTCGGCAACAAAATGTATGGTTACCTCCTCCTTCTTTCTCACATTCTGTCAGCGGTTCTTTTAGGACTTCTCTTTCGAAAAAAATGCTTTTGCTTTTACGGAGATAAAAAAACACATGCTCGTTTTGATGCCTCTTTGATTTCCGATTCCATGAACAATGCACTTCAATCCATATTATCTGTTTGCGGTTATATCGTATTATTTCAGGTGATTTTATGTGC
>JAZQHN010000299.1:0-2195 GCA_045540615.1 Clostridia bacterium | reverse complement strand
GCATCGGTACCGTCAGGCTGTTCAAACATTTTGTGCTCTAAAAAATGCGCTACACCGTCAGGAACCTCAATTCGTTTTCCCGTGTGAGGGTTACAAAAATCTGCATCTGCCGAACCGTATTTGGTGGCAAAAATGGCATAGCTTTTGGAATAGCCTTCCTTGGGCAGTACATATAGCTCCAAACCGCTTTTATGAGTATGGTGAAAGAGGGTTTCCTTTAATTGTTCACAATGAATTTGTTTCATGCTTCTTTCCCTCCTTTATTTTTTAAAAAATAGACGGTGTCTAAGGTAACTCCTTGTGCCACCTGTATGATTTGTTCTTTGGTAACTGCGGATAGCGTTTGAATCATTTCTTCCGAATCAGAAGGTGTCTTCATCATTGCTTGAATCATAGCATAATCCAATAGCGCCCCCTGAGTGTCAGCCATGGCGGTTAATTGATTGGTCAGGGAGGAGAGCGCAGAGCTCAATTCTTCGTCCGAAATATTTCCTTGTTTCATTTCTTCTGTTTGGAGGAGAATTTCGTCATAAGCATCTTTGAATTTGTCAAACTCGATTCCTGATGAAATCATCATGGTTCCCTTGAACCGTTCCAAGCGGGAATAGGCATAATAGCAAAGACTCAATTTTTCCCGAACATTCCGGAATAATTTAGAATGAACCCCCGAGCCTAAAATGCTGTTATAAAGCATGAGGGCGGGGAAGAGGGGACTGTCAGCGTCAATTCCGGTACGGAATCCCATGGACAGCTTTCCTTGGTTCACATCCATTTCGTCGTTGATTCGCTTTACTTCCTTCACATCCTTGATGACATGGGTAGAAGGAATGGTGCCGGAAGGTGAAAATTGGGAGAAGAGAGGAATGATTTCTTCTAATGAAACATCTCCGCACACAAATACATCCATAGGACTTTGGATGATTTTTTGATAATGTTGATAAAGGGAAACAGGATCCAACTGTTCCAAATCCGCAATTCTGCCGTGTTCATAAACACCAAATGCCTCATCCTTGCACATTTCTTCGTAGCATCGCTCGAAAGCATAGGTTTTTTTATCGTTCACACGGTTTTCAATTTTCATTTTCAGATTTTCCCGTTCCCGCTCAAAAAATTCTTTGGAAAATCCGTTATTTTCCGTAACGGGATTGGAAATCACGTCGCAAAGAAGCTGAATGGCTTTTGTTTGGGTTCCCCATTCTCCTGTAAAGGTATCTTTAATTACCTGAATTCCAAAGGAAAGAGAAGCGGTTTCTCCCCGTTTTACAATCCCGGAAGAAAGGGTTGCACCGTACAACTCATCCAATGCACGGTTTAGTGCTAATGGAGTGGGATGTTCCACAGTTCCGCTTTTTAAGAGTCTGGTAATCAGCGCGTTTTTGGTTGCTTCCTCTTTGCATAGAGGACGGTAAAGGTTCACACGGATACTAAGTGTTTTAAATTGCTTAGCAGGAATCTGAATAAAGCGGATTCCGTTTTCGGCAATGATTTGTTTCATATTATTTCACACCTTTCATTATGTAAAAATCTCTGTTCCGCTGTAAATCTGTTGTCTGCAAATCTGATAATCCCAACAGGTTTCTCCTGAAAAATGAGTCATGACCAGTTCCGGGTTCAGATTTTCCGGCGTACCTGCTGCAAGGCGAAGGGTGAGAATGCCGTCTTGGTAGGAAAAATGATGAATCATGGGCATGATATCCACGTCCTTTAATCCCCGTTTGCTCTTTTTGGGTACAATCAGTTCCTTTTGTCCGAAAAAGGTTGCAATTTCTTCCTCAGTGGGCATGCTCCCGCGGAATGTGACGGTGTATTCTGCCTCGGTGATGTCGGCAGGCTTGCAAACAGGCTCTCCTGCATGAGAAACAGAAAACCCGGGAGGCAATGCATCATCCAATCGTTTTGCTATCTCCTCAAAGGGAAGTTCTTGTGAAAATCCAATATCCACCATTTCGCAGTTGCTGGTAAATCCTAAAGAAAGGGGCATCAGAAAGGAAATGATGGGGTGAGGATTAAACCCTTGAGAGTATGCGATAGGCAGCTTGGCACGTCTCAACGCTCTGATAAAGGCACGGAGGGTGTCTAAATGAGCAATATATTTTAATTCCTCTTTCTTGCTATAGTGTATCCGAATGATTGGCATATTATCCCTCCTTATAGTTCATACAGATTCCCGTCTCGAAACAGTCTGCTCCGCATTT
>JAZQHN010000298.1:0-5170 GCA_045540615.1 Clostridia bacterium | reverse complement strand
CAGTAAAGCCTGCAGTTTCTGCAACCTCGTAAACACGAGCATCTTTTTTAGAAAGAAGGTCTGCCGCAATCATAATCTTTTTGTGACGAATATATTTTGCAATACTCATACTGAAATACTTGTGAGAAATCTCATACAACCGACTGCGGCTGATTTGAAAACGATTCATAATAGACTCTACGGATAAATCATTTTTTATATTGTCGTTGATATAATTAGAAAGGTGAAATATCAGATTGTCTTCATCAATCTGAATCATTTTTTTAATTTCCAGATAACAGGTGGCGATTTCCATCAGTTTTGCAAGAGATTCAATTTGCTGAATATTTTTTTGACGCAGTTGTTTTATTGATTGTTTCAGCTTTGCTTTGTCGTCTATGAAATTGACTGCATAATGCTCAATTTCTTCCGTCTTTGTTCCCGATTCAAAAACCTGTCCAAGCATCATATAACCAAGAGTAATATCATTTAATTTCATAGGTGCTACTGCTTCAAACAAACCTGCATGGCATTTATAAATGGAAAGCTTGTTGGAATTTTTACACTCAGAACAGGCTTGTTGGTCATTCATTTTACATAATTTCTTAGATTCCGGATTACTTTTCATCAAAGTGCAAAAGTCACAGCTGTTTTCCGGGTAAGCCGTAATTTTATTAAATTCATTGTCGAAAATTACGATTCTGACATTTGCAACCGTATAAAAAATTTCCAGTAATTCTCTCAGTTTTTCAGCATCTACTTTCAGTTTCATAAAAATCACTCCATACGAAATTACAGATTTTTATATGTTTATGACTATATTATATCTGAAAATAATGTTAAAATCAAGTAAAAAGGAAAAATAAAATGAAAAGAGGGAAATTTTATGAAACGATCAGAGCTGAATCAAATTATGAAAGATGCGGTGGAATTTATTGATTCTATGAAATTTAAGCTTCCGCCCTTTGCTTTTTGGAGTCCGGAAGAATGGGCAGAAAAAGGACATGATTACGATGAAATCAGAGATAATATGCTTGGCTGGGATATTACTGATTTCGGCTCAGGCGATTATGAAAAAATCGGTCTTTTAATGTTTACCATCAGAAATGGTAATTTCAATGACAGTAAGTATATCAAACCCTATGCTGAAAAATTGTTGATTGTAGAAGACGGGCAAGTAACTCCTTATCATTTCCATTGGAGCAAGATGGAAGATATCATCAACCGTGGCGGCGGAGATTTAATTGTTAAGGTTTACAATTCTACCGAGGATGAACAATTTGCCGATACAGATGTGGATATTTATATGGACGGACGCCATTTTACGGTAAAAGCAGGAGATACAGTTCGGATTAAACCGGGCGAAAGTATTTCCATTCAAAATGGTATGTACCATTCCTTCTGGGCAGAAGGCGGAAAAACTCTCTTGGGAGAAGTGTCAAAGGTGAATGATGACCGCGTGGATAACAGATTCTACGAACCCACAGGAAGATTCCCTGAAATTGAAGAGGATGAAGCCCCTCTTTATCTTCTCGGCAATGAATATCCTGTTGCAAAATAAGGAGAATCACTGATGAAAAAAGTCTATATGATTGGAAATACCCATTTTGACCCTGTATGGCTTTGGAAATGGGACGAAGCAATGTCCTCAATTACAGCAACCTTTCGTTCTGCATTGGAACGGATGAAGGAGTATCCTGATTTTAAATATTCCTTTGCAACCCCTCCTGTTTTTGAATGGATCAAAAAAACATCCCCCGAACTGTTTGAAGAGATAAAGATGCGGGTAACAGAAGGAAGATGGGAGTTAGCAGAAGGCTGGTGGGTACAACCTGATTGTTATACTCCTTCTGGGGAAGGATTGGTGCGTCAGGGACTGTACGGGCAATTGTATCTTTTGGAGAATTTTGGAGTGCAATCGGAAACGGTGTTTAATATTGATAGTTTCGGTCATCCTCCCACTCTGCCTCAGATTCTTGCTAAATGCGGTATTAAGCATTATGTCTTTTGCAGACCCGAAGGCAGACACATTGAGCTTGAAGCTCCTTTATTCAACTGGAAATCCAAGGACGGCACCACAATCTTAACCTATAGGGATGATGCACCCTACAAAGGGGATACTGCAGACTCTATTCAGAAAGCGGAGCAACTGCCTTACGACAGCATGTTGGTTTACGGGGTTACAGACCATGGCGGTGCCCCTACCATAAAATCAATCAAAGAAATCACAGAAAATGAAAATGCGGTATTTTCTACTGTAAAAGAGTTTTTTAAAGACCGCAAGACGGATTACACAGTAGATAAAGAATTTATAACAGGTGATTTTGGTGTTTATGTGAACAATGCTCACATTAAGTCCTTAAACCGCAAGGCGGAGTATGCTGTTTTGAATGCAGAAAAAACTTCGGTAATTGCAAACAATTATGACAACAAAGCATTACGGAATTGCTGGCAGGATATTCTGTTCAATCAATTCCACGATATTTTGGGCGGTGCCTGTATCAAGCAAGCCTATTTTGATGCAGAAAATATGTACGGCAGAGCGATTATGACTGCCAATGAAATCACTCATTTTAATCTTTTGTCAGTCACAAATCAGATTCGGATGCCGGGGAAAAACCCGGATAACGTCTGGAATCTTGTGGTGTGGAATTTAAACGCAACCGATTTTGACGATTATATTGAAGCAGAAGTGCAATGGGTTCATGAATTTCCTTGGTACGATAAGGAAATTGTTTTAGAAGACAAGGAAGGAAACAGATACGATTGTCAGATTATCAGAGAACGTTCTGTTATCCCACGATTCCGATCAAGATTTTTATTCAAGGCAACAATCCCTTCTATGGGTTACAAAGCTTTTAAGGTGGTACAGACAGGCAAGGATGTTCCCACCCGAAATTCAGAAAACCCCTTTGTTCTTGAAACCAACCAATATCTTGTCAATCTGTCACAACAGGGTGAAATCGTATCAGTTTACGATAAAATCCGCAATAAGAAAATTTGCGGAAAGTTACTGACTCCTGTCTGCTTTACAGATGACGGGGATACCTGGTGCTTTAACATTGATCACTATGGTGAAGAATGTGAGCCCTTCCGATTTGAAAAGATTGAGGTTACGGAATGCGGTGCATTCAGAACAAAGGTCAAGGTGACTTATTCGTTCCGTTCTTCCAAACTTGAACTGTATTATATCCTTTGTGAGGATACCGATTATATAGAGGTATTTTACAGAGTCAACTGGAATGAAAAACATCTGGCATTTAAGCTGATGAGCGAAGTTTCTTCTCACTGTCATACAGCAGCAGTCGCATATGGTGGAGCAGAACGGGGAGAAACAAAGGCAGATGTGCCTGTAGGAGAATGGTTAACAACAGAAAATCTGACCTTTTGTACGGATCGAATTTTTGCTTATAATATGGTTGACAAAAATTTGGGACTAACTGTATTACGAAGCCCCATTTACGGGGATTTAAGAATTAGCGAAATTGATCTTACTACCGACTATGACATTTCAGATCAGGGAATTGGGGAAGGGAAGATTCGCGTTTATTTTAAGCAAATGAAACATCCTATGGAGGCAGCCGCTGCATTTAATAACCCTCCCATTGTACTTTGTGAAGCAAATCATGACGGTACTTTGGATTCTGAACACAGCTTTTTGTCGGTACAAGCAGAAAGTGTTGCTGTAACCGTTCTGAAAAAAGCAGAAGAGGATGATGTTACTGTGATACGGGGCGTGGAATTTGGCGGTCAGGCTCAACAAGTAATGGTAAACATGAACGGACAACCCTATTCTTTTGCAGTATCACCCTACGAAATTTTTACTGCTCGGATTGAAAATGAAAAAATTTATAAAACGAATTTGTTAGAAAAATAAGTTTTGAGGTGTAAATCATGATGATTGGCGGACTGGATGTGGGAACCACAGGCTGTAAGCTGACAACCTATGACCACAAAGGTAATTTTATCGATAACTCTTATCAGGAATATGAAATCAGTCGACACAGCGGCGAGCATGAGATTGATGCAACAGTAATTTTTGATGCAGTTTGCAAGGTAATCAAGGATATTACAAAAAACTGTCAACTTTCCGCAATCGGCATTACCACCTTTGGGGAAACATTTACTATGTTGGATGAGCAGGACAATGTACTGCTTCCTTCCATGCTGTATACTGACCCGAGAGGAGAAGAAGAATGTAAGCACCTTTGCGAGGCGTTGGGAGAAGAAAAACTTACCTATATTTCTGGAGTCAAACCTCATCAGATGTATAGTCTTCCTAAAATGATGTGGATCAAACAGAATCATCCTGAGATTTTTGCAAAGGTAAAACGTATTTTACTGATGGAAGACTATCTTGTTTATAAGCTGACAGGACATGCAACCATCGATTATTCCCTTGCAGCAAGAACTATGGCATTTGATATTCGAAAAAAATGCTGGAGCGACGAAATTTTTGATGCTGCAGGAATTGATAAAACATTATTGTCTGACCCTGTTCCGGCTTTCCATGTAGCAGGAGAACTGAAAAAAGAAATTGCTGAGAAACTTGAGATTAAAACTCCCATTAAAATTGTAAATGGTGCTCACGACCAGGTTGCGGCTGCGGTTGGTGCAGGCGTGTTTGAGGTCGGTCAGGCGGTTGACGGAACAGGCACGGTAGAATGTGTGACTCCCGTGTTTGACCAAATCCCTGAGAATGAACAGTTGTATCAAGAAGGCTATTCGGTGGTTCCTTACGTTTTTGAAGGCACATATGTATGCTATGCTCTTTCCTTTACAGGAGGCGCAACATTAAAATGGTTCCGTGACCAATTTGCAAAAGAGAAATCTTACAAGGAACTTGACGAAGGTGTGAAGGAAACTCCCAGTGGAATTTTGATTTTACCTCATTTTGCAGGTGCGGCAAACCCTTACATGGATAATGGCTCGAAAGCAGCAATAATAGGACTTACTCTTGAGCATACAGCAGAAGACCTCTATCGGGCGTTGATGGAAGGGGTTACCTATGAAATTATGATCAATATTGAACACCTTGAATCTTTTGGTATTCATCCCGAAAAGCTTTATGCAACAGGAGGCGGTGCTTCCTCTGATGTATGGTTGCAGATAAAAGCAGATGTTTTAAATCGTCCTGTCACCTCCCTGAAAGCCAAGGAAGCAGGCACCTGCGGCACTTGTATGATGGTGG
>JAZQHN010000297.1:0-2695 GCA_045540615.1 Clostridia bacterium | reverse complement strand
AGGAGCTGCCAGTGTCACGCTGCTCATGGACAGCATAACCATAAGAATTGTCATAAAAATTGCTACATGTTTCATTTTGTTTCCTTTCTGTCTGATTTGTTTTTTTGCATCTTATCACAGACGGAATAAGATGTTTTGTTTCTCTTTTTCTATTTTTATTTACATAGTAACCAACCGCCCCATTAAAGGTCCCCGAAAAAGGGAGTTGTTAATGAGTTCTCCTTTCTTCAAGAATATGTCTTTGAATGATTTCCTCTTGAAATTTGGGAGATAATGCTACAAATTTTGCAGAAAATCCTGTAACACGAACAATTAAATCCTGATATTTTTGAGGATTTTTCTGTGCTTCGCGGAGAATTTGGGGTGAAGTACAGTTAATTTGCAAATGCTTTATTTTCATTTTGGCAATAATTTTTAACAGCATTGCCAATTGTTCCTTGGATGTTTTTCCAAAGGGAAGTTGCAGATTTAACGAACTGGTTCCGTAAAGTTTGGGATCCAACTGGCTGACACTTTGCAAAATATCTGTCAAAGAATCTGCACAATGGTATTTACTCGGTCCGATTCCCTGAGCATACAGTTCACCTGTTTTCCGACCGTCAGGCGTGGCTCTCAATGCTTCCGTTTCTCTGAAAAATTCTCTGTATACGTAATAATTTAAGAAAAAGTTTCCTCCGTGTTCGTTTTCAATTCCCTCTGTCACATGGCATAAATCCAGATGCAAGCGATGGCTTAAGTTATTGGATTCCGAATTGTTATCCCCAAAATGAGGGCATTTTCTGACCTGATACAACAGGTCTTCGTTATTTTCCCAATTGGCCCTTACCACATTTAAAAATTCTTTCAATGAAATGATTTTTTCGTCAAAGCATAATTTCTTTATGACGAGCATTGCATCTACATAATTTGCAAAGCCTACAATGGCATAATTGTTTTTGTTGTAGACTGAACCGCCTTGGGTATAATCCTTTTTCGATTGAATGCTTCCGTCTCGCAGTGCAGAGGTCAGGCACAGGGGATTTACCTTGGAAGCAAGCTTTCCGTATGTTCCGATTGCTTTGCATCTCCACCGAATCAACTGTTTTAAATTGGTGAAGAGGATTTGATATACCTCCTCAAAGCTTGTTGCCTCTTCCAAAGGAGTACATTGAAATCCTGCATCAAGATACTCGGGTTCAGGACCGTATACCGCCTGCTCCAGCACTGTTAGGGAATAGATATAATTAGCACAGGACATGGCTTCTTTGTTTGGTACCATATTGTCCCAGCATCCGGCAGTTTCATAACAACGGGCATCCTCCAATCTTCGCCCGTCATGGATCAGACCGGGAATAATTCCGTCATCGCAACTCAATCCTATGACACTCCGCCCGCTAACGATATCCTGAGCCAATTCTTCCAGATATTCGGTGGGAGAATCGGATGCAAAACGGGCATGGATTTTTGGATAAATACAGTTCATTTCACGATGCGCCCGAAGAAACATGCTTGTTAATTCATTATAGACGGGGGTTCCCTCTTTGTCGCAACCCCCAAGACCCAATCCCATTTCCAGTTCGGAATCATTGTCAGATTCTACTGTTTTATCTTTATCATATTGATTATCACCCAACAGAACAAACTGCTTGATGAGATGGTAAGCTTGTTCTTTTGTCAGCCTGCCCTTTTTGATATCTTCCTGATATAAATCGTATAATAAGTAATCCACTCTGCCTAAAGTGCAATTGCCGATTCCTTCCATGGCGCCTAATACATTTCGGGCAAACCAGCAGGCATTTAACCCTTCAAAAAAGGTGGAGGGTGCTTCCCAAGGAGCATGGTTTGCAGATTGAATCAGTAATTCCAGATTTTTACGGTGATTGGGATTTGTGGTTTC
Organism: Clostridia bacterium; assembly: GCA_045540615.1. Taxonomy (GTDB): domain Bacteria; phylum Bacillota; class Clostridia; order HGM11514; family HGM11514; genus SIG438. The sequence continues at coordinate 819 of JAZQHN010000297.1, read as the reverse complement.
TTTTAATTTTTCACATGCTTTTTCTGCATACCGTTGACAAATTCTTTTTGCTGCCAGTAAGCCTCTTTGCGCACAGGTAAGAAAATCAAGTTCTTCTTTTGTCGCACCTGCCTTGGCAAGCTCAGCATCCTCATAATACTTTTTCATACCATATTTCACCAGGTTTCCTACTGAAACGGTATAGTGAACATTATCGCAATACGGACCGCAACACAAAAAGAGTTTTAGTTTCTGCTGTTTTTGGAATTTTCTCCAGGTTTCCGGATCTGCATCTTCATAAATATGATAATTTCTTTCAAGCAACCAGTTTGAAACAGAACTGCTGTGAAAACCGGGGCACCGCGAAATGTCGTTCACAAAATAAAATGGTGTTTCCTCCCATACAACCACATCAATATTTTCAGAAATCATTTCATATTGAATTGCTTTTAACTCAAATGCGTTCAGACCGGGATGCTCTTTATCGTATTGATTCAGCAAAACCTTAATCGGGTGATTGTGATCATACGACGTCTGTTGAAGCATTTTAAAATAATGACAGCATTTTTCCCTTAAGTCATTCATAAACAATTCCTCCTTTTTGAAAATAAAAAGATTGACAATGATTGTAATCATTGATATAATTATAATATCACATATTAATTTGTTAAAATAGTAAAATATAACATAAAAAATATGTGATTTCGAAAGTGAGGATTTCTATGAATGATATTATCAGAAAAACAGTGTTCATTAACAACACCATAAAACCAATTCGTCTTGAATGCAGCGATAACCGTTCCTATTATGGTGACACATCGGTTGTCATTTACGAAGATT
>JAZQHN010000296.1:0-5692 GCA_045540615.1 Clostridia bacterium | reverse complement strand
GCAATCAGGAGCCATTCCTACGACACCGAATCCGTTTTTCTTAGCACCTATAATTCCCGCCACATGAGTTCCGTGTCCGTTATCATCCTGAGGACTTGGGGAAATAAAACTAACTGCATCGGCAATATTATCAACCAAATCTTTGTGGGATAAATCAATTCCGGTATCAATAATTCCAACTCTGACACCTTTTCCTGTTACTTCATTCCATTCTAAGGGTGCACCCGCCATGCGGATGCCGTAATCAATGATTTCATTCTGTTGATTGTTTTTTACCTGGATGACTGTATAATCAGAAATTTTGTACATAGTACTACCTCTTTTTATACCAAAAGGGGCTGAATCTGTTTTCCTTTCAATGCCTGTTCCAAGGTGGGTAAAATTAATTCCATGTGTGCCACAAGAGAATCCGGTTTTTTTACGGGATCATCCTGCCCGAAAGGTACCAGATAAATTTGTTTGGCATTGGAAAGCAAGCCAATGTTTTTTCCGCTGGCACCCAAGCCGTCATTGGTAGAAATAGCAAGAATCAAAGGGTTTTGATTCCGAAGGTTTGCTTTTGCAGCCATGGCAACACAGGAATCGGTAATTCCGTTGGCAATTTTTGCTGCCGTATTTCCGGTACAAGGTGCTACAATCATGGCATTAACCAAATTTTTCGGACCGATGGGTTCGCTGTCACGTATGGTATGAATAACGGTGTTATTTGTAATTGTTTCAATGGTAGCAATAAAGTCCTTTGCTTTCCCAAATCGGGTGTCTGTGGTGTATGAAATCTCCGACATAATAGGAAGAACGCGGTATCCCGCATCTACAACCGCTTTGATTTGGGGCACTACCTTAGCAAAGGTGCAAAAAGAGCCGGTAAGTGCAAAGCCTACTGTAAAGTTCTCCATGTGTTCTCCGTTCTGCCGCCCATTAGGAGCGGCTGTTATATCATATTTTGTTCCTGTAAGATATGAAGAACGGTATCCTTAATGATAGTTCCTGCCGTTAAAGGAGCAACCTTTCCCGGAAGGGAAAGAGCCCAAATTGCTTTTCTTTCCAATTTTCCTGCAGAGATAAAGTCAATTCCGCCCGGTTTTGATGCCAAATCAATCAATAACACCTCCGGTTTTGTGGCATGAAGATTTTCCTCAGAAAGCAAAAGAGCCGGTACGGTATTGAAAATAACATCAAAACGGAACAATTCATGATTGATTTTATCAGTTCGAAGAGGGTGGTAGCCGTTTGCTTTGATCCATGCAAGATCAGATTCCTTTCTCGCAGTACAGGTAACCTGAGCTCCCATTCCCTGTAATATTTTAGCCAGAATTTTTCCAATTCTCCCAAATCCGAGAATGAGACATTTACTCCCATGAAGTGTAACGGGTAATTCTTCCATAGCAATGGCAATGGCACCCTCTGCGGTGGGAATTGCATTTAAAATATTCAATTCTTCTCTTAAAAAATAATCCTGAAAATGAATGTTCTTTTCTCGAACAAGATTTAAAAACCGCGGACTTGCCATTCCGCCCAGATAAAAAGGAGAATCAAATTGAAACAGCTGCTCAAATGAAAGAGGAGTATGCTGTATGGTTTTATCATCAGAGGAGAGAGGAAGAGGCAATAAAACAATGTCTGCCTCGGTTAAAATTTCTTTTGCTTCTTTTTCCCAATGATAGAAATCTTTTTGTTCTTGAAGACAGGCTGATACAAAATACCCTTCTTCTTTCAATTGTTGTGCAACAGCTTTGATACGTAAATCTCCGCCGATTACGGCAAATTTCGGTTGCTTCATTAAGGTACCTCCTTTCAGAATCCTTAGGATTCTCTTCGGTTTATATTATGCATAAAAGAAAAGATAGGTGAAATCATAACATGAAAAAATGATTGTATTTTATGATAAAAAGGTGTATAATGAATAAAGAAAGACAGTTTACTCGCGTAAAAGAAGCAAAAAGCTGTAGTTGCAATGTGTCTATGAGTGATAAAACGACAAGGAGGAAGAGTATGGGAATTCAATTCGGTCCCGCAGGAAATTCAGAAAGCTTTTATGAACAAGGATTCAAGTCTTCTTTAGAAATGCCGAAATGGCTGAATGAGATGGGCTTGGATGCTTATGAATATTCTTGCGGCAGAGGTGTAAAAATATCAGACGATTCTGCTGAGATATTAGGGGATGAAGCAAAAAAATGGGGAATTCGACTGAGTGTCCATTCTCCTTATTACAGTAATCTTGCCACCCCTGACTCGGAGCGGCAGGAAAAAAGCATAGGATATATAATGCAAGCGGTTCATGCTGCATCCAAAATGAAGGCAGACCGTGTGGTGGTGCATATGGGAGGTGCGGGAAAGCTGACCCGAGCAGAAGGAATTGTACTTTCCAAGGCTTTGTTGCACCGTACGTTGATGGAAATGGATGATGAAGGCTATGGCCATATTACCCTTTGTATCGAAACTATGGGAAAGGTGAATCAATTGGGAACGGTTGCAGAAACATTGGATGTTTGCTCTATTGATTCCCGTTTGTTGCCTGTGTTTGATTTTGGGCATATTAATTCTCGGGAACAGGGAAGCTTGAAAACAATCCAAGACTATGCAGCTGTTTTGGATGCTGCAGAGAAGAAATTGGGACAAGACCGTGCCAAAGCCATGCATATTCATTTTAGTAAAATAGAATATACTCACATGGGAGAAAAACGGCATCTGACCTTTGCCGATCGGGAATACGGTCCGGAATTTGAACCTTTGGGAGAGGTGCTTTATAAAAGAAATTATTCTCCTGTTGTTATTTGCGAATCGGCTGGAACTATGGCAGAGGATGCATTGTATATGAAACAGGCTTACCAAAAAATAAAGGCAGAATTGGGATGAAACAAGGATGAAATTAAAGTTACAGGAAAAGGAACTAGATTCAATCATTATTTCAAAGCCGGAAAACATTCGGTATTTGACAGGGTATACCGGTGATACGGGTCTTTATGTACGAACCGGAGAAAAAGAATATTTGCTAACTGATTTCCGTTATGAAGAGCAGGCAAAACAGCAGGCGTTAAATTGTCAGGTTGTGACGGTGAAGGGTGCATATGAAAAAACTGTTGCAGAGCTTACAAGAGGAAATGTGGGATTTGAAGGAAGTGTACTTACCTGGTTGCAGGGGGAAGAACTCCGAAAGCTTTGCGGTAATCTGAAAGATATTTCAGGTTGGGTGGAGGAATTACGATCGGTGAAAGAGCCTTGGGAATTGGAACTGATAAAACGGGCGAGTGAAATTTCTCAAGAAGCCTTTTGGCAGACATTAGAACTCATTCAACCCGGAATGAAGGAACGGGAAATTGCAGCGGAGCTGGATTACCGGATGAGAAGATTGGGTGCAGAAAAAACCTCATTTACCACCATTTCTGTTGCAGGAAACAATACGTCTTTGGTTCACGGAGAACCGGGAGAATACTCTTTGCAAACAGGCGATTTCCTTTTGATGGATTTCGGATGTGTCTATCAGGGCTACTGTTCTGATATGACTCGTACAGTAGGAATTGGTAAGGTGAGTGAAAAACAAAAGGAAATTTATCAGATTGTAAAAGAAGCTCAGATGGCTGCTTTGGAAACAATCAGACCAGGAATGTTGTGCAAGGAGGCAGACAGAGTCGCCCGTCAGGTGATTGAGCAGGCCGGATACGGAGAACGATTCGGCCATTCTTTAGGTCATGGTGTAGGATTAGAAATCCATGAACAACCCAATCTTTCACCCAAATCAGATAAGATGTTATGTCCCGGGATGGTTGTAACAGTAGAACCCGGAATTTATCTGGAAGGTGAATTTGGCGTTCGAATTGAGGATTTGGTGGTGATGAATGACGTGAATTGTGACAATTTGTGTCAAAATACGCCCAAAGAATTGCTCTGTGTGTAAAAAAATTAAAAAATATGAAAATTTTACTTGATATTTTTGTGATTTTATATTACAATAGATATATAAAGTACTTTGGAGGTTTATAAAATGATTTCAGCAGGTGAATTTAAAAACGGAATTACCTTTGAGCAAGATGGCAACGTATACCAGGTTGTAGAATTTCAGCATGTAAAGCCGGGAAAAGGTGCGGCTTTTGTAAGAACAAAGCTGAAAAACGTAATTACAGGCGGTGTGGTTGAAAAAACCTTCCGTCCTACTGAAAAAATGCCTAAGGCTCATATTGAAAGAAAGACAATGCAGTATTTATACAGCGATGAGGATTTGTTCTATTTCATGGATCAGGAAAGTTTTGAACAGATTCCTCTGAATTCTGAGCAGGTTGGAGATGCATTGAAGTTTGTAAAGGAAAATATGGAAGTTTTGTTGCTGTTCTATAAAGGCAATGTGTTCGGTATCGAACCTCCTAACTTTGTAGAACTGGAAATTACCGATACAGAACCCGGCTTTAAGGGTGATACTGCTACCGGTGCTACCAAACCCGCAACATTGGAAACCGGTGCCACCGTAAACGTACCTTTGTTTGTTGGCCCCGGAGAAGTGATTCGTATTGATACCCGTACAGGGGAATATATGGAACGCGTATAACAAGGAGGATATTATGGATCAGTTAAAAGAAAAGATTGCTTATCTGGCAGGCTTGGCCGAAGGTTTGGAACTGGATACTACTACCAAAGAAGGAAAACTGTTAAAAGCGATCGTAGGTGCTTTGGAGGATATTGCAGAGGAAGTTGCATCCCTGGATGAAGAACTTGGCGAAATCGAAGAATTGATTGATGAAATTGATTACGATTTGGGTGCAGTTGAAGAAGATTTGTATGATGATGAAGACGAGGATGAAGATTGGGAAGATGAATATGAAGATGATTACTTTGAAATCACTTGTCCCAACTGTGATGAAAAAATCTTCATCGATGAAGAAATGTTAGATACTCAGGATAGTATTGTATGTCCCAATTGCGAAGAAGAAATTGAATTTGATTTCTGCTGTGATTGCGAAGATTGCGATTGCGAGGATTGCGAATAATCTACTGAAAAAGCAGACCGCTGACAAAGTAAATGTCAGCGGTCATTTTTTTGATTAAAAACAATTATTTTCTCTTTTTTTATCAGATTATATGAAAAAAATAGGGATTTTGATGAAAAATAATAGGATTTTTCGATCTTTTTCACGATACAACTTTCAGTTTTTGTTGTATAATGATAGTAATCTGATAAAAATAAAGAGGTGGAAATAAGATGGAGAAGGAATTACGCGAACGTGTAAAACTCGTTTTGCCGGAAGGGGAGTGTATGTTAGAATATTATTTGATCAAGCATTCCGTTTTGGATATTTCGCCCCGATTGCATTTGTATACCTATGGGGTGGAAATTGTTAAAAGAAGCTGTGGCGATGGTGAAATTATGGAAACAAGATTAATTTCCGATATTTGTTGTTCCGTTATGAAAATGAATGATATGATTTCCTTGCTTGCACGCAATACTGTAACGCCCATGTGTCTTCATGATGTAATTGAGGATTTCATCAATAATGGCATGGAGAAAAAAGCAACTTCTTAATTTTAGACTCTAAAGAAATCATACCGCGATGTAAAAAACTGTAGGTTTACAATAGATGTGTTACACTACATAACATTTTGAGATGATTTTCAATCTTCACAAAATGTTATGTTCAAAAAAAGAATACGGAAACTTCTAAAATGTGTTATAGTTAAGTTACCACACCAAACTAAACAAAAA
>JAZQHN010000295.1:0-4324 GCA_045540615.1 Clostridia bacterium | reverse complement strand
CCGGGGATAAACTGACCGGAACCCAACTCCAGATTATGATTTTCACCCTTTCCGCCTTCAAATGCAACCTCGCCGACAAAGCCCTCGTAATCAATAACTGCAGTATCTCCAAGTTTTGCTGCACGATCTTCTACTGTTACCAAACGAGAGTTACGTTCAGCCATGGAAGAAATTTCCTTATCCACATCTTCATCGGTTACAGTATACTCAATTTTTGGAATTTCTATACCTTTATAGTTTTCAATCGTAACATCAGGCTTTACGGTTACCTTTGCAACCAAAACCAAATCAACATCTTCGCCAATTTCTTTTACATCAACTTCAGGACGGTCAACAGGGCTGATGCCAGCTTCCTTTACTGCTGCATCATAAGCTTCTGGAAAAACAAAGTTGATTGCATCATCATAAAATACTTCAGGACCATACATTTTGTCAATAATCATTTTGGGAGCTTTTCCCTTACGGAAACCGGGAATGTTAATCTTCTTTACGTTTTTACGATAGGATTTCATTACTCCATCCTGAAAAGTCTTTTGATCAATGGAAAATTCCAGTTCTACTACATTTTCTTCAATATTTGTTACTTTTACTGCCATGATAAATTCCTCCATAAATTCAATAATTATAATTTTTCTTTTGTTTTTATGCCAAACGGAGCGGCATAAATTCAAGATAATCACAGGACACCAAACGAAAGATTATTCCATCCTGTTCTTCAGGCATTCGTCCGTCAAACCGCGGACCGTGAAGATGTCCGTATATCACCTTTTTTACTCCATATTTGTGGAACAATTCCATATGCTCTCCGCTCAGCCTGCCTTTCAAATCAATCGGCGGGTAGTGGAGGCAACAAACAATGGTTTCACAACCTCTTGCACTTTCCAGCGAAAGCTGCAAACGCTGAAGCTCACGTTCCCAAAGATGGGTGTCCTCAGCCATGTTACCATGATTACACCAACCCCTTGTTCCGCATATCCCCGTTTTTTCCCAGAGATAGCTGTTGTTATACAAAAAGTGAAGGGAGGTTAATTCCTTCTCCTCCACATATTCGCGCATCTTTTTAGCAGTGGTCCACCAATAATCGTGATTTCCCTTGCCAATAATTTTTTGCCCATTCAATTGATGAATAAAACGAAAATCTGCTTCTGTTTCCTCCAGATAGGTTGCCCAGGAAATATCCCCCGGTAATAATACCCAATCCTCCGGTTGGATTGTTTCGTTCCATTGTTTCATCAATTTAGATTCATAATCTTTCCAACCAAACACATCCATGGGCTTATCTGTTCCGAAGGAAAGATGCAAATCAGAAATTGCATACAATGCCATAGGTTAAATCTCCAAAAAGTCGCTGACAGCATTATACATGCCGTTCTTATCAACAACACCGTCAAACCGAACAGGCAATTGCTCCAGTTCCTTCAATGATGCAGGAAGTTCTAATCCCGTTTTTTCTGCCAAGTTATACAGCAATTCAAATTCAGAGCATTGTTCCGTTTCACTGCCCAATGCACGGCTGACGCAAGCATTGAACTTAAACGGACTTGCAGTAGATGCAATCACACATTTTGCAGTATCCCCCGTCTTGGCAGTATACTTTTCATATACACCGTAACCAACCGCTGTATGAGGATCCATGACATAGCCGTTTTCCGCATACATTTTTGCAATCATCTGTTCTGTTTCTGCATCATCGCAACAATCAGCCCAAAGTAGTTCCTGCAAGCTGTTTTTCAAAGTTTCCGGTACTTGATATTTTCCTGTTTCAGATAACTGTTTCATCAAATCGCAAACTGTTTTTTCGTCACTTAGATGATACAGAAGCCGCTCCAGATTACTGGAAATCAAAATATCCATAGAAGGAGATTCCGTCACATAAAAATCACGGTTTTTATCATAAATACCAGTACGGATAAAATCAGTTAAAATGTTATTCCGATTAGAAGCACAAATTAGTTTTCCAATGGGTACTCCTGCTCTTTTGGCATAGTATGCTGCCAAGATATTACCAAAATTACCGGTAGGAACCACTACATTGATGGTTTCCCCTAATTTGATTTCGCCTTTGTCTACCATTTCGCAATAAGCATGGACATAATATACGATTTGAGGAACCAACCGACCCCAGTTGATTGAGTTAGCAGAGGAAAAATCAAATCCGCTTTCATTCATTTTTTTCCGATATTCTTTATCTGTAAAAATTTGTTTTACAAATGCTTGTACATCATCAAAATTACCCTTAACTCCGGATGCAAAAACATTGTTTCCCTTCTGAGTCACCATCTGCAACCGTTGAATTTTACTGACGCCTTCATCCGGATAGAATACTGCAATACAGGTTCCTTCCACATCAGCAAAGCCGGAAAGAGCAGCCTTCCCTGTATCACCGGAGGTAGCAACCAAAATGACTACCGTCTTGTCCTGCCCCTGTTTCTTAATAGAAGTGGTCAGAAAATAAGGTAAAATCTGCAATGCCATATCCTTAAACGCACAAGTAGGACCATGCCACAATTCCAAAAAAGAAACCTGATCCGTAACTGCACATACAGGGGCAATTGTTTCAGAACCAAAATGTTCCACCGTATAAGCCCCATCTACACAATGAGCAATTTCATCCCGGGTAAAATCGGTCAAATAGTCAGACAGCACTACCATTGCACGCTGACGGTAACTCATATTCAAAAGCTGACTCACATCAACCTTTGGAACTCGTTCCGGCACAAATAATCCACCATCTTCAGACAAACCGGACAGAATTGCTTTTGATGCGGTCACCACATTTTTTTCATTTCTTGTACTATAATAATGCAAGCTAGTCACCTCGCCTTATTTTATTTTATGTCATTATAATATAATACTACAAATTCACATTTTTGTAAAGGGGTTTTTTGAATTTTTGGTAAAAAATACAGGAAACGAAACAGAAAGAAGGGCTAAAATGCCCTTCTTTACAATAGTATGATTAAAATTAATGCTGATATTCCGGCAATGAACAAACTTCATGCGCAATTTCTTTCAGAAGTTTCATATCAGCTTCCGGAATTTTACTGTTGGTATAACGATTCTTTCTTGCATCGTTTCCTGTCAGATATTCATACCAGGTTAGTCCCGCAAGAACCCGACCGTAAGGGTTGGTCAGGTGAGAAGAGTTATCCGTAAACATTGCTCTTGCACCACTCACAAACTTACCTGTGGAAGGATCTAACTCATATTCTTTAAATCCATATTTTGTAATTGCACGGTATATGGCTTCCCCTGCCGGAATAACTCTTCCGGGATTTCCGATTTTTTCTGCTGATTTAAGATAACAAGACTTAATTTCAGCAAATACCAAGGGAACATATTCTTCCTTTTCATGTCCTTCTACAATGGGTTTGTATACGTCGTCATATTTCTCTATAATTCTGTCGGTATAGACAGGCCAGTTTTCAAAGAACAAAAATTCACCGGAGGTCGTATTCTTTCTGACATAATCAGCAATCTCGACAATATATGGATTTTCTTCTGTATAATAGTTTTTAAAGAAAGGCGAATATTGTCCTTTTTGATGCAAGGTAATATAATCCCAGGAATAACCGGGAGTTGCAAGACCATCTGCAAAAGAAACATTTTCGGTTGTTTTTGTCGTTCCGTCAGGGAAAAATTCAATCCGCTGAGGATATACACCATTTCCCTTCATAAAGTTATAGTGTGTAGAAATGGGACATCCGCCCTGGTACAGATTCACAGCATAAATCTTAACCCCATCAGCTGCAGCAATCTTGCCAAGATAGGAAAAAGAATTACTGGAATAACTATTTCCGATGGCAAGAATATGATATTCGTCGTCACTTCCGTAGGTTGTTTCAAAATTTTCGCACAAAGGTTCTCTCGTTTCTTCATCCATTAAAAACGCCTTTAATTTTCCACCTTTGGGAATGGTAATATTTTCATACTTAAGAGTATTTTCTGTAGAAGAAATATTCATTTCTCCGGGTTCAACCACAAGTTCTTTGGATTGACAAGAAACCATTTCTCCGTTCTTGTTATAACTTGCCACAATCGCACAAATTGGCTTTGTAGGTGCACTTGTATAATTGATAATGGTAGTATCCAAATAGAAAACAGAATTTGCAATATCCTGATTGAGTTCGTATCCCTTAATCAGGGTTCCCTCTGCATCGGTAAGAGATACGCTTTTGACTTCTAAGGGTTTCTGCTCTGCCACCGAATAATATGTAAGGCTCCGTTCCGTTTCAAACCCGTTTTTCATTGCTGCAACAACACGCATTTTGGAATTCATCAACGAAGAATCCTCTGCAAGGGTCTGATAGGTATTGTCCGTATA
>JAZQHN010000294.1:0-28333 GCA_045540615.1 Clostridia bacterium | reverse complement strand
GCAGGAGAAAGAAGGCTGAAAGCCGCAAAACAAGCGGGATTGCGAGAGGTTCCTGTCATTATCAAACAGTTTGACGAAAAGGATACAGCGGTGGTGGCATTGATAGAAAATGTTCAAAGAAGCAACCTTTCCTATTGGGAGGAGGCAACCGCCTTTGATACGTTGATTCGTGTTCATGGAATGACTCAGGAAATGGTGGCTGACCGTGTGGGGAAAAACCAGTCAACGATTGCCAATAAACTAAGACTTTTGCGATTGTCAGAAACGGTAAAAAAACAATTGATTTTTCATAAATTATCAGAACGTCATGCTCGTGCCTTACTTCGTTTATATGATGAGGAGCTGCAATTAAAGCTATTGAAAGAGATTGTGGAGAAAAATCTAAATGTGGCTGAAACAGAAAAACAAGTTGAAAAAGCCCTTCTTGCTTGTCAAAAGAAGGAAATGAAACGACAAAGAGACGCAAAGGTTGGATTTACAAAGGATTTGAAATTGTTTTTTAATACTATAAATAAGGCCATTGATTCTATGAAACAGGCCGGTGTGATGGCGCGAGCAGAAAAAACAGACCATGATGACTATATTAAATATTCTATTATTATCCCTAAATCGGGAAAAAATAGAAATGTTTCACGTGAAACATGAAAAAATAGGTTGAATTTTGTCATAATATGTGTTATAATAAATAACGTTGATAAAATATGAACAAAAGGAGAAATAAAATGGCAAAACGTAAAATTGAATTTGATACAACAGAAGTGGTTTTAGCAACTGTATTTAAGGATGAAGTGGGGAAAGAAACTCCAAAAATTTTAAATTTGCCTTATGATCAGTTTTTAAAAATTAGTTTTGTTCCTTGTGAAGAAACAAAATTCTTATTTAAAACGGTTCCTTCTGAAAAAATTGTTCTTAAACTAAAGAAATATGCACAGTCCATTGAATTTACAAAAATGAAAAACAAGGAATTTTATGATTCTTATAAAGAAGGATTCCGTAAATTTGCAACGGATAACAGAATTGAATTAAACGATGAAACAAAATAAGGAGAACTCAAATATGGCAAAGATAATATCGGTAGTAAACCAAAAAGGGGGCGTTGGTAAAACAACGACTACCGTAAATTTGAGTGCTTGTCTCGCAAAAGAAGGAAAAAAAGTTCTTTTGATTGATATGGACCCTCAGGGAAATGCTTCCAGCGGATTGGGAATTGATACAGAAGAATTGGAATCTACTGTATATCAGGTGTTAATTGGTGAAAAATCCATGGAAGAAAGCATCGTTCAGACAGAATTTGGCGAACTTTATGTAAGTCCCTCTGATATTCAGCTTGCGGGAGCAGAAATCGAGTTGGTTTCTATGGAAAGACGGGAATATATGCTGAAAAATGCTCTTTCCCAATTAAAAAACCAATATGATTATATATTAATTGACTGTCCCCCCTCTTTGAATTTGATGACGGTGAATGCGTTGGTAGCATCGGACAGCGTTTTGATTCCTGTTCAATGTGAATATTATGCATTAGAAGGTCTGAGTCGGTTAATGCAAACAGTAAAATCTATCAAAAAGCAGTTAAATGAAGGTCTTGAAATTGAAGGAATTTTGCTGACCATGTATGATTCCAGAACCAATTTATCTATGATGGTAGCAGAAGAAGTGAAAAAATTCTTCCCCAAAAAGGTATACCATACTGTCATTCCCAGAAATGTAAGGTTAAGTGAAGCACCCAGCTACGGACAACCCATTATTGAGTACGATTGTTATTCCCGTGGTGCGGAAAGTTATATGGAGTTGGCAAAAGAAGTAATAAAAAATAATAAGTAGGAGAAGGAATATGGCAAAAAAAGGCTTAGGGAAAGGGCTCAGTGCATTAATTTCTGAGGATTTTTCCATTGAAAACGAAGATAAAACCGGAGTTGTCGAACTTAAAATCACTCAAATTGAACCGGACCCTGATCAACCGAGAAAAGATTTTGATTTAGAAAAACTGGAATGGTTGGCAGAATCTATTAAAATTCATGGTGTAATTCAACCTTTGATTGTGACAGAGCAAAAAGACGGTTTTTATCGGATTATTGCGGGAGAACGAAGATGGAGAGCGTCAAAATTAGCAGGTCTTACCACCATTCCTGCAATTGTAAGAGAGTATTCCAAACAACAAAGTGCTGAAATTGCATTGGTTGAAAATTTGCAGCGTGAGGATTTGAATGGTATTGAAGAAGCAAAAGGCTATAAAACCTTAATGGAAGAGTTTTCTCTTACCCAACAACAGGTTGCAGAAAAAGTTGGGAAAAGTCGTCCTGCTGTTGCAAACGCATTAAGACTCTTGAATTTGCCCGAAAGTGTTCAGGATATGGTGATTTACGGAGAAATTTCAAGCGGACATGCCCGTGCTATTTCAGGAATTTCTGATTCGGAGCTGCAAACAGATCTGGCACAAAAGGTTATTGCAGAAGATTTGAGTGTAAGACAGTTGGAAAAATTGATTGCTCAAATGAATGTACCGGATCCGAAAAAGGAAAAGGATCAGATTGATGTGAATTTAAAGGCACAATTGAAGGAGCTTCAAAAGGAGTTACAAACCTATCTTGGTACCAAGGTAAAGGTATCTAGAGGAAAAAACAAGGGAAAAATTGAAATTGAGTATTACGATATGAATGAACTGGATCGGCTGATTCAATTGATAAAAAAATAAAATTGTTTCACGTGAAACAATTTGGAAGAAGGTGCAGGATTGCAGGAAGAAAAGGAAAAAATTCTTAACAGCAATGCTCATAAGTATTTCTGGCTTTATGTTGTGGTATTTTTCATGATTGCAACGGTTATGATTCTATTTTCGTCTTTTAGTCAGGAACGGTTGAAGATGGAAAAAGAGCAAATCAGTGAGCAGTTAACGGAAGAAAAGAATTTTTCAAAAGGAATTCAAAAGACTGCCAGAGACATTTCCGAGCAAAACGATACATTAAAGCAAGAGAATAAAGAGTTGCAGGAAAAGGTAATTGCTTTGGAGCAGGAAATAGAGCAGCTGAAAAAAGAAAATCATGGATATCAAAAAACCATGGAAGCATTAAAAAAATTGAAAGAAGCATATGTGACAGGGGATATTGCAGCTTGTCAAAGCTTATTAGAGGAAATTGACCAGGAAATGATTCCTGAAGAGGAATTGGATCAATTCCGTATTATATTGGAAGATTTAAAGTAAAATGATGGGAAACCTTGATCAGGTTTCCTTTTCCCGTTTTTAGAATACAATGTTTTGAGGTGAAAATGTGGCAAAAAAACAAGAGTATAACGAACAAAGTATCACCATGCTTAAGGGTGCGGACCGTGTCCGCCTTCGTCCGGGAGTCATTTTTGGTTCGGATGGTATTGAAGGATGTTGTCATTCTTTCTTTGAGATTTTGTCAAACTCTATCGACGAAGCCAGAGAAGGATATGGTGATCGGATTGAAGTGACCCGTTATTTGGACAAGTCTATCAGGGTAGAAGACTATGGACGAGGAATCCCATTAGATTATAATGAAAAGGAAGAACGATATAACTGGGAATTGGTCTTTTGCGAGCTGTATGCAGGCGGAAAATACTCCCGAGGTGAATCGGACAGCTATGAATTCAGCTTAGGATTAAACGGCTTGGGAAGCTGTGCAACCCAGTATTCTTCTGAATTTATGGATGTAATCGTTTGCAGAGAGGGAAACAAATATCAGCTTCATTTCGAAAAGGGTGAAAATGTAGGCGGATTGACCAAAGAAAAATTCCGTCACCGCCATACAGGGTCTGTGATTCATTGGAAGCCTGATTTAGAAGTGTTTACTGATATTGACATCCCGTTGGATTATTACCTGTCTACCATGAAAAAGCAGGCGGTGGTCAATGCAGGCTTAACCTTAATTTTAAAGGATGAGGTAGATCGAAATCAGTTTGAAACCTATGAATTTTGCTATCCGGAAGGCATTTTGGGATATGTCAAGGAGTTGTCCGGGGGAAAGGAAATGACCGCACCGGTCTTTTATCAGACAGAACGGAAAGGAAAAGACCGAGAGGATAAAAATGAGTATAAAGTAATGCTCAATGTTGCTTTTTGTTTTAATAATGAAAACAATTATATTGAGTATTATCATAACTCCAGCTGGTTGGAGCATGGCGGTTCTGTGGAAAAAGCCACAAAATCAGCCTTTGTTGCTGTATTGGATCAGTATTTACGGCAAAATAATAAATATACTAAAAATGAAAGTAAGATTACTTTTGTTGATGTGGAGGACAGCTTGCTTTTTGTCAGCAGTAGTTTTTCTACTGAGACCAGCTATGAAAACCAGACAAAGAAATCCATTACCAATAAATTTATACAAGAAGCTATGACAGACTTTTTAAAAAGTCAGTTGGAAATCTATCTGATTGAAAACAAGGCAGATGCAGAGAAAATTTCCAATCAGATTCTAGTGAATAAAAGAAGCCGTGAAAATGCGGAAAAAACCAAGCTGAACCTGAAAAAGAAGCTGTCAGGTACTATTGACATTGCAAACCGTGTGCAAAAGTTTGTAGATTGCAGAAGCCGAGATGCCTCTCTGAGAGAGCTTTATATCGTGGAAGGTGATTCTGCATTGGGATCTGTTAAAATGGGCAGAGATGCTAATTTCCAAGCGATTATGCCTGTTCGCGGTAAGATTTTAAACTGTCTGAAGGCAGGCTATGAAAAAATCTTCAAAAGTGATGTTATTGTGGATTTGGTAAAGGTTTTAGGTTGCGGTGTAGAGCTGAAAACCAAGCATAATAAGGATTTGAACAGCTTTTCTCTGGAGAATCTCCGATATCAGAAAATCGTAATCTGTACCGACGCGGATGTGGACGGTTATCAGATTCGTACCTTGATTTTAACTATGTTTTATACCTTAATGCCTACTTTGATTGAACAGGGCTATGTGTTTATTGCAGAATCTCCTCTCTATGAAATTCAAACCAAAAAGGGCAGTTTGTTTGCCTATACTGATAAAGAGAAGGATAAAATAGTGGCAGAACATGAAGGAGAAAAAATCAAGATTATGCGTTCTAAGGGCTTGGGTGAAAACTCTGCAGAAATGATGTGGGAAACCACCATGAACCCTGAAACCAGAAAATTGATTCGTGTTATGCCTGAGGATGAGGAAAAAACCAAAGAAATGTTTGATTTGCTTTTGGGTGATAATTTGCAAGGCAGAAAAGATTTCATCGAAAGTGATGGATATTTATACATTGATTATACAGATGTAAGCTAAAAGGAGGGAAAATAATGAATCTTTATACAGAACAGGAAATATCGAAAACCCTGACGGAAAATTATATGCCCTATGCCATGAGTGTTATTATTTCCCGTGCTATTCCGGAAATTGACGGATTCAAGCCTTCCCACAGAAAGCTGCTTTATACCATGTATTTGATGAAGCTGTTACAGGGAGACAGAACCAAGTCTTCTAATATTGTGGGACAGACCATGCAGTTGAATCCTCACGGCGACCAGACCATCTATGCAACCTTAGTTCGTCTGACCCGTGATAACGGTGCATTATTGCATCCCTTCATTGATTCCAAGGGGAATTTTGGAAAGCAGTATTCCCGCGATATGGCATTTGCGGCACCTCGTTATACGGAAGCAAAACTGGAAAAATTTTCCACAGAACTGTTTGCGGATATTGATAAGGATACGGTTGATTTTGTGGATAACTTTGACGGAACAAAGAAGGAACCCACTCTTTTGCCCGTTACCTTTCCCAATATTATTGTAAATCCTAACTTAGGGATTGCAGTTGGTATGGCAAGTAATATTTGCAGTTTTAATTTGGCAGAAGTATGTAAAACCACCATTGCACTGATCAAAAATCCCAAGCATAAAATCAGTAAAACCCTGAAGGCACCTGACTTCTCCACGGGAGGACTTCTGATATACAAGCAGGAAGAAATGGAAAAAATTTACAAAACAGGTCGTGGAAGCTTTAAGGTTCGGTCAAAATACAACTACGATAAGAAAAATCATTGTATTGAAATTACCGAAATTCCGTATACTACAACATTAGAAGCTATTATTGATAAGGTAGCAGAGCTGGTAAAGCAGAATAAATGTAAGGAAATTTCGGATATTCGTGATGAAACCGATTTGAAAGGCTTGAAAATTACCATTGATGTCAAGCGGGGAACCGACCCTGATGCATTGATGACCAAGCTTTATAAGCTGACCCCCCTTGAGGACAGCTTCCCTTGTAATTTCAATATTTTGATTGGAAATACCCCAAAGGTGTGCGGAATTGGGGAAATTTTAGAAGAATGGACCGCATTTCGTGTAGACTGCATCAAGCGGGGATTGTATTATGATATTCAGAAAATGAAGGAAAAGCTTCATTTGTTGTACGGTCTTCGTGAGCTCCTTTTGGATATCGACAAAGCCATTGCCATTATTCGTAATACCGAGGCAGAACGGGATGTTGTTCCCAACTTAATGAAGGGATTTGCCATTGACCAGATTCAGGCGGAATATATAGCGGAAATCAAGCTTCGCAATTTGAACCGTGAATATATTTTAAAACGAACCAATGAAACAGAGGAACTGGAAAAGCAAATTGCGGATATGGAAGAAACCTTAGGCTCCCAGGAAAAAATCAATGAGTTGATCATCAATCAATTGACCGATATTGCAAAAAAATACGGTCAACCCAGAAAAACGGAACTGATTACCGAGGAAGAGGTGGAAGTATTCGAACCGGAGGCTGTGATTGAGGATTACGCCTTGAAGGTGTTCCTGACCAAGGAAAGCTATTTCAAAAAAATCAGTCTGACCGCCCTTCGTACCAGCGGAGAGCAGAAATTAAAAGAGGATGACAAAATTACCCGAACCATCGAAACCTTTAACCGTGCGGAAATTTTGTTCTTTACTGATCGTCAAAATGTTTATAAATCAAAAATCAGCGATTTGCCTGACGGTAAAGCAAGTGTGTTAGGAGAATTTTTGCCCAATTTATTGCAAATGGAAGAGGGGGAACGGGTCATCGACATGGTGGTAACCGAGGATTACAGCGGATTTGTTCTTTTTGCTTTCCAATCGGGTAAAATGGCAAGAGTTCCTTTGAAATCCTATGAAACTAAGACAAATCGAAAACGGCTGACCAATGCATATTCAGGCGCTTCTCCCCTGGTAAAAATGATTGATTTCAAAGAGGAAATGGATTTGGCGGCAATGAGTGACACGGGTAAAATCTTGGTATTTAATACCGCCTCCGTTTCTCAAAAGAGCACCAGAGATTCTCAGGGTGTGTCCGTTTTGTTGTCAAAAAAGGGCAGCATTTTAACTGACCTTTGTCCTGCAGACAGCTTAAAATTAAAGGACATTCAGTATTATAAAACCAAAAATATTCCTGCAGTAGGATGTTTTCTGCGAAAAGGTGACAGCGTGGAGGAACAGATTAGCTTTTTATAAAAGAGAGGATAAAAAACCATGGGAAAATTTGACGGTTATTTGATATGCTCTGATCTTGATGGAACCTTTTGCATGGGGGGTTCTGTCAAGGAAAATAAAAAAGCGGTGCAGTATTTTATAGAGCATGGCGGAACATTTACTGTTGCTACCGGAAGATCGGTAGCCCATCTTCGTGAATCTACTCTTTTGGAATGTGTCAATGCACCTGCCTGCCTTTGTAACGGGGGAATTATTTATGATTATCAACAAGAAAAGATTCTTTTTGAGGAGAGAGTTCCTTTTTCCCTGGAGGAGTTCTTGTCAGAAATAAATCCGAAAAAAAAGCAATGAAGGCAATGGCGCTTTTTTACAGCGGTGTTCAGGAAAGCGTTATTGTGAGGAAGGGAGAAGAAATTCCTAAGGAATTTTTACCGCAACATATGATTAAAATTGTTTGTATCTTTGAAGAGGCGACAGAGGCAGATTCCTTTCAAGATCAAGCAAAGCAAAATCCCTTTTTCCGTGATTGTTGTGTGTTAAAGTCTTGGCCGGTGGGAGTAGAATTTAATTCTTCCGGTGGCACAAAGGGAAAGGCTTTGGAGTTTATCAAACAGCATTTGGGTCATATTCACACGACCATAGGTGTAGGTGATTATGAAAACGACATTCCCCTTCTGACCCATGCAGACATTGGTGCTGCCCCCGAAAATGCGATTGATTCTGTAAAAGAAATTGCTAAGATTCGCCTAAAATCTGCAGAACAATGTGCGATCAAGGATTTGATTGAGCAATTGGAAAAAAGAATAGAAAAATAATAAACTAGCCGATTCGAAAACTCCGAATCGGCTGTTCCTTTTATCCTCTGTGGTAAAATATCATTATGACGGCAATAAATAATCCCGAATGATTTTGGCATCTGTTAACAATGGTTGAGTGTTAGTGGAAAATTGGTCATATTCATGGACGCAGAGAATCATACTGCACCCCAAATTTCCTCCGACTCGCCGCAAGAAATGACACTCACCTCCGCTGAGATAGAGAAAGGGAATGGAGAGGGTTTCCTTGAGTAGGGTAACAATCCTTAAATTCTCTATCTGTTCTGCCATAGTATTGGCATCGGTCACAATTTTACAAATGTCTGCTCCCCGTCTTTGATGCTCCAATGCAATGCGAATCACTTCTTCTGCAGGGGTAAATTTTAGTACGTGAGAGGACATAAGCACCTCTGCTCCTGCCTTATGAATCCGATCAATGAGCTTCATTTGCTGTTGAACGGCATGTTCATTTTCGGAAAGCTCGTTTGGCTGAGGGTCAAAATAATCTCCCATGACATCGCACAGGGTAGCACCGTAAGAGGCCAATAAAACCAGTTCCTCGGCAAGTTGGTCATCTGATTTTCCTTCATTATAACAATGACGGTAATTGGTTACATATACCGGTCTTTGGGCATAAGAAAACAAATCCCGAAATATTTCTTTTGTTCGATAGTTCTCTTTGAATCTGCAAAATTGCATTCCAAAGGCTTCTGCTCCTTCGGGAAGAGAAAGGTCGATCAGCTCTTTGATTCTCTCCGGGGTTTCTGCCTGAACCATAGTAGTAAGAATGGGTTTTTCCTGATTTAAAAATGATTGTTTCATTGATTACCACCTCGCTCCGTTCATTCCTCCGTCAATCATAATGTTTTCTCCATTAATAAACTGTCCTTTTTCTGATGCCAAATAAAGAATCAAATCAATAATTTCCTGAGGCTGTGCGGCACGGTTCATGGGAGTTTTCATATTTGCCATGGCATCTCTTGTGAGAACAGGTCCGGGAGATACACAGACACAACGAATGTTATGAGGAATTCCATATTGCATGATAGATTTGGTCAAGCCTTCCATTAAAGCAATTTTTGAAACCGGATAATCCATTCCGTGAGCGGAACCTTGCTTTCCCGCAATGGAACCAATATTAATAATCAGTCCGCCTTTTTGTTGTTTCATTTGCTTTAAAACAGCATGGGCAAAGTAGAAGGGACCTTTCAGATTTACGTCCAACCCCCAATCAAATACGTCAATGGGCACTTCCGTAAAATCAAGAGCAGGATCTACATTTAACATTCTTCTTGCATATCCTCCGGCAAAATTTGCCATCACATCAATGCTTCCGAAGGTTTCTACTGCCTTGTCCCGTACTCGGCAAACATTGTCATAATCTCTTACATCACAAAAAATGCCAATGGCATTTCCCTTTCCTTTTTCATTGATTTCTGCGACTTTTTCTTTTAACACTGTTTCGTTGACATCGCAAAGAACCACATTTCCTCCTAAATCTGCAAAATTTTGGGCAAACAAAAGTCCCATTCCCGATGCTGCACCGGTAGAAATTGCGGTTTTTCCTGTAAAATTCATGATACCTCACTCCTTTCTTTCAGTTTATTCTCTTTCACCAAAAAAATCAATAGAAAAAACGATAACACTTTGATGTTTCTGATAATAAATTTTGAAAAAAGATTGAATTTATTTGCAAAAAATGATATAATGAATGCAAACTTCTGTTTTTGACTTGATGTAAATTTAGTAAGAACATGGAATATTGTTGAATTTATAAACTTTTTATGGAGTGTAAAATTATGATTAACGGAAAAAACAAGTTTATCACTTTTAGTTATGACGATGGAGTGACACAGGATAAACGTTTGATTGAGATTTTTAACAAATATAATTTAAAGGCAACGTTTAATATTAATTCAGAGCTTTTGGGGCAGCAGGGTTCATTGGTGAGAAATGGTGTCTGTATCAATCATACAAAAAATAATCCGGAAGATATTAAATACATATATGACGGTCACGAAGTAGCTGTTCATACATTAACACATCCTAATCTTGTAAATACCGAAGATGATAAAGAAGTACTGCATCAGGTTGAGCAGGACAGAGTTAATCTTTCTGAACTGGTTGGGTACGAAGTAGAAGGGATGGCATATCCCTGTGGCGGCAAAAATTGTGATGATCGTGTTGCAAATATTATAAAAAACAATACCGTTATTCAATATGCACGTACGATTGATACTACCAAAAGTTTTGAGCCATTTGATGATTTATATCAGTATAAGGGAACTTTGTATCATCATGAAGATTGGGATTTGCTTTTTGATATGGGGATGAAATTCCTGGAGTTACAAACAGATACACCAAAGATTTTCTATATCTGGGGGCATGCATACGAATTTGATATTTATCCTGAACGATGGAAGTTGTTTGATGAGTTTTGTAAAATGATCAGTAATCGTTCTGATATTTTTTATGGAACGAACAAAGAAATATTAGGTAAAATTTAAGCTACATTTAAACTACCTGTCCTGTATATATAACAAAATGTGTAGATTATTTTGAATAATGGAGGGAAAATATGGTTGGCTTTGACATAGGAGGTACGAAATGCGCAGTATCTATAGGAGAAGAAAAAGGAGGTAAGCTTGAAATTAGAGCAAAAAAAGCAATACCTACCGATTTAACCATCTCTCCTTATGAAATGATAGATAAAATGCTTGAGTTAGCAGAAATGATGACGGATCATATTGATGTGATCGGCATTAGTTGCGGTGGTCCCTTAGATGCAAAAAAAGGTCTCATTTTGTCACCACCAAATCTTTTGAACTGGGATAATGTAAAAATTGTTGACTATATTCTTAATAAATGTGGTACAAAGGCATATCTTGAAAACGATGCAAATGCCTGTGCTCTTGCGGAATGGAAATACGGAGCAGGGCAAGGATGCGAAAATATGATATTTATGACTTTTGGCACGGGGCTTGGAGCAGGACTCATATTAAATGGTAAACTTTATCGTGGTGCCAGCGATATGGCAGGAGAGGCAGGACATATCAGATTAAGTTCATTCGGACCGGTTGGATATGGAAAAATTGGTTCATTTGAAGGTTTTTGTTCAGGAAATGGAATTGCACAGTTAGGAAAAAATGTTGCACTTGAAAAACTGCAAATGGGTAAGACGGTATCTTATTGTTCTGACTTTTCGGAAATCAATCATATCACTGCAAAATCAATTGCTGAGTGTGCATTAAAAGGTGCAGAAGACGCTATTTTTGTATTTAAAAAATGTGGTGAAATGCTTGGATATGGGCTTAGCATATTAATTGATATTTTAAATCCGGAAAAAATTGTTCTTGGAAGCATTTTTCAAAGATGTGAGAATTTGCTTCGTGAGCCTATGGAAAAAGTACTTACAAACGAATGCCTCAGTTATTCGCTTAAGGCGTGCGAAATAGTACCTGCAAAGTTAGAAGGTAACATCGGAGATTATGCTGCTCTTACGGTTGCGGCATTAAATAGGAGGCAATAGAATGAATCATTTGATAGAAAGATATCCCGCTTTAAAAAGTATTGAAGATAAAATACAAAACGCCTTGAAACTTATTATAGATGTTTATGAAAACGGCGGAAAGGTTCTGGTCTGCGGAAATGGCGGAAGTGCTGCAGATAGTGAGCATATTGTCGGTGAGCTTATGAAGGGCTTTATGCTAAAACGCGAGGTTACAGATGAACGGATTCCCGAAGATTTAAGATGCAAACTTCAAGGTGCTCTTCCTGCAATCTCTCTTCCAAGTCAGAGTGCAACACTTTCTGCGTATATAAATGATGTAGATCCTGAAATGATGTATGCACAGCTTGTGTATGGATATGCAAACGACAACGATCTTGTTGTGGGAATATCGACTTCTGGTAATTCTAAAAACATAGTAAATGCATTAAAGGTTGCAAAGGCTGTTGGTGTTAAAACACTTGCGTTTACCGGAATATCCGGCGGTGCAATGGCAGAAATTGCAGATGTTATCATTAATGTTCCGGAATATGAAACATATAAGGTACAGGAATATCATCTGCCTGTTTATCATTATTTGTGTTCAGAGGTTGAAAAACATTTTTTTAAATAATCAATCCTAAACCAACTGTTTTAAAAGATGAGCAAGAGAGGTATATTGAAATGAAATATAAAATTCAACAAAGTTCGGCAGCGGGGTTTTGTCAATTAGAAAATGATAAGATTATTTATGTTGCGGAGAATGATTGCGAGGAAACATTTTTTCAAATTGACATATCTTTTTTGGAGTGGGAAAATGATTGCTATATTATGATGCCGGCCTGCGTGTATAACGGAAACCGACTTAAAAGAGTAGAGAGGAACTATCCCCCAATGTATTGTGCAGAGGAGACAGGTGTAGATTGCGATCCGATTATGACAGATGTTCCTGCACTTAATCCGGACGGAAGTGGTGTGATTGAGGTGACTTCGGGCGATATGGCAGTGCCGTGCGTGGGGATATATAATCGTGTAAAAAAACAGAGTTTTTTTATATTTACCGAACAAGAAATCAAAGGAAAAAATATTGGTTTTACTGTTGAGAAGGAGAAAATTATAATTTCATATCCTGCCAATCGTAAATCAATATACAGAATGTGCAGACTTGAGAAGTGTTATGATGATACGGGTATCAAAGTAAAAAAAGGCGAAAAAATATGTTCATCATACCGAATTTTCACAGCATCTTGTAATTCTATGGCTGAATTTTACAAACAGTTTTTCAATTTGAGAAAGTCGGTTATGAGTGATACACGTGCAGATTTTTTGTATACAAAAGAGCTATGGGATATTATGGAAAAGCATTTTAATGAGCACTGCTTCAGCGGAGAATATTATGCTGAAATATCGAAAAAATGGCAATGCGGCTGGGTAGGCGGAGGAATGTCTACGTATCCTTTATTAAAGTATGGAAGTGAGCTTTCAAAAGAGCGTGCATCTCAAACAATTGATTATATGACGGACAAGCAAGCTCCAAGCGGATTTTATTACGGATTTGTGGAAAATGGCATAATAAAAGATGATAGCTTTGGTGCAGAGGGAATGGAAAATATCCATCTTATAAGAAAAAGCGGTGATGCACTATACTTTTTGTTTAAAAATTTTAAAGCTGTGAAACCGAAACAAAAATGGATTGAAAGTGCAAAAAAATGTTCAGATGCGTTTGTAACTCTATTTAAGGAGTACGACACTTTCGGTCAGTTTGTGAATGTATTAACAGGAGAGCTTGTTGTGGGAAGTTCATTTGCAGGGGCAATTGTTCCTGCAGCTCTTGTAAAAGCATGGGAGTATTATGGCGAAGAACAATACTTGTTGACATCCCGAAAAGCCCTTGAGTATTATATGGAGGTGTTTTTAAAGACAGGAGTGACAAACGGAGGTCCGGGAGAGATTTTATGTGCACCGGACAGCGAAAGTGCATTTGCATTGCTGGAAAGCTGTGTAGTACTCTATGAATCGGATAAAAATCCAAAATGGCTTGAATATGCCAAAACAATTGCCCATTATGCTTCTTCCTGGGTAGTTACATATGCATATCAATTCCCCGAAGAAAGTGAGTTTAGCAGATTAAATATAAATACGGTCGGAAGTGTTTTTGCTAATGTTCAAAACAAACATTCTGCACCGGGAATCTGTACTTTATCCGGAGATAGCTTGCTGAAATTATACAGATACACCGGTGATACAGAATATCTTGAACTGATAAAGGATATTGCATATTTTATACCGCAATGTGTATCAACGTGTAAACGCCCGATTTACTCGTGGAATAATCCTCCGCAAAAATTACCGGAAGGATATATATGCGAAAGGGTAAATATGAGTGATTGGGAAACAAAGAAATGTGTTGGCGGTGTTTTTTGTGGTTCGTGCTGGCCGGAAACAAGTTTGATATTGTCGTTTTTGGAGTTAATGGTGCATGAGGAAATGCTGGAAAAAGATGAGTAAATGAAAACAAATTTGAATCTTTTTTCTAAGTTTAACAGGAAATTGTGCTCCAATAAACTTGGCATCCATATGATACAGTCTCTATAGGAAGAGTGTCGAAAATGCTCGGAAAATAAAACAAATTTTAGAAAGAAGGGTAACAAATGAAAGTTATTATAGGAAAAGAAAAACTTGTTTATTCTGTTCCTGTCAATGATCAAACTATGAAGTGGGGTGTTTATTCGATACCCAGATTATGGCGTGACATCAGTGGCAGACTCGTTATCCGTTTTAACGGTGAACTTGACAGTGGCGATACAGACCATATGCAAATACTACCCAATCTGTATTTTGTTTCCGACGACAACGGAAAAACATGGGTTCAAGATCTCTGCGGAGAGCAAAGATATCCCATTGATATAATGAACGGAATCGGTGCTCCGTATGTCAAAATTGGCTCTTCAACAATAGCCTTTCGTGAGAAAAAAGACCGTCAGTCAATAAATAACATTCCGGTTCAAAAACAGTTCAAAATGCCCAACGGAGAAGCTATAGTATATTCCTACAAATATGGTGATATCCCTGATGAATGTAAGGGTATGGAAAGACTGCGTTATACAAACTCAGGAGAGCTTGCAGATGTTCTTCCCGTAGAAATTGATTTTCCGGAAAGAGAAATCCTGATAAATGCAAAAGGATATAACGGTATAGAATATATAAATGTGGATCAAAAGGTGAAACAATGTATCTTTAAGAATCCTTATTTTTGCTCTATGACACCTCTTCCGGATGGTACTCTTGTAGCTGTAAGCTGCGGTCAGCACCCCCATGTCTGTGACCATTATAACGGAACGGCATATTTGTTGGAAAGCAACGATATGGGACTTACATGGAAAAAAAGAAGCACCATAGCAGAGGATATAAATATGCCATTTGGCTATACAGGAGACGGGCACGAGGTTAGTCTTACCCGAACCAAATGCGGAACACTGATTTGCGCTATGAGGATGGAAATGAGCATAAATCCGAATGTGGCAACCCCGATTTGTGATACGATGATTGCGATTTCACGGGATAATGGTTATTCGTGGGAAACACCTTTTTCTGTTTCGGATTCCAGTGTTACACCACAAGTTGTTTCTTTTGAAAACGGAATTGTTGCTGTGTTATATGGTCGTCCAGGTGTGCATTTTAAATATTCAGCAGACGACGGAAAAACATGGAGTGATTCCTATAGCATCATAGGAAAAACATTAGAGGAATGTAGAAAAGACGGAATTTCCGATGCAGACAGCAAGTATTTTGATGAATCATGCAGCTACAGCAATATATTTGTTGAAAAAATTGAAAAGAATACTATGCTTGTTCTTTACAATAACTCAAAATATGACGAAGGTGACGGAAAAAAGCATAAGGCAGGATTTGTCAGAACAGTATCATTTGTAAATGATTGATTTGATGGTAATGAATTGAACTTCATACATTGTAAAGGCAATACATGGAGCGAAGCGAGAATTCATGACAACGGAGTTGTCAATTCATTTAAAAACATTGGCATCTAGATTATATAGCCCTTATAGTAAAGATGTCAAATACTGCCGAAATAATAAAGACTCCCCTTACACAGGGGAGCCTTTAATAAAAGGTTTGCATCTAAACCTTATATCTCGCAATTGCTAAAATAGAGTGGTATCCGGATGGTACAGTCTCTAAGTGCTGTATATTTTTACGGATGCGAGATGTCTTTTCAGGACGCAATGGGAGAGTGATGATTTGATTTTTCCTGAATCCATCGTTGTTACAAAAATTCAAAATATTTATATGGTATCTTCCGAAAAAGGAAGACAATTTACTATGAAAAACCGACCATGCTGGGGACTTTCTTTTTGTACGGAAGGGCAGATTGCCTATACTTATCGGGGAAAAAAGTATGTTTCAGACCCAAATCATGCTGTTTTTCTTCCCAAGGGAGAAAGCTATCTTTTGGAAGGGAATAAAACGGGAATATTTCCTTTGGTCAATTTTGAATGTTTGACGGCTTTTTCTAACGCGTTTGAAATAATTCCCCTGTCGGATTACCAATCGTATTGTAATGATGTCAAAACCATGCAAGAGTTGTTTCCGTTTGAACGAAATCAGGCAAAGATAATGAGCCTTTTTTACGGGATTTTGCACCGGCTTTCCTTAGAAAGGAAAAGGAGCACTCTCATTACTCCTGCCATTCGTTTTGTGGAAAAAAACTATGGGAATACGGAAATCAATAATGAATTTTTGGCAAAGAAATGCTGTATTAGCGAGGTTTATTTAAGACAGCTTTTTCTAAAAGAAATGGGGATGACACCAAAACAGTTTGTATTGGAGGTTCGTATGGAAAAGGCAAAGCAACTGTTGTCGGAGGGAATGAGAATGGTTGGCGAAATTTCAGAATTGTGTGGGTTTTCCAATCCTTATCATTTTAGTCGGATTTTTAAGGAAAAATTGGGATTGACCCCCGGTGAATATCGAAAACAGAATATGATTGATAGACTTTAACAGGAAAAAGGAGGAAAGAACGATGGAAATTTATCAGGAAATCAGCGGTATTGATATGATTTCAAGAATTGGAAAATATCGAAATAGAGAAAAGAACCGTTATTTTCATTGGCATGAGAATATAGAAATTCTTTATATTCAAGAAGGCTCTATGGATATTTTGATTGACGGAACGACTTATTATGCCAAGACCGGAGATGTTATTGTCATACCATCCCATTCCATCCATTGTTTTATGGCAGACCGAGAGTTAATGGTTTGTCAATTGTGTCAATTTCCTTTAAAAATTCTGTTAAATGAAGGAACTCAGATTGAATCGGTTAAAACACTGATTACACGGGAAGAAATCAATGAGGATGGCACATTTTCTGAACAGCTTACGGATTTATTCCGTATTATCGAAAAAGAAGGGAGCGTTAAAAAAGGAGAAAAGAACACGGTACTGCAATATTTATTTGCCTCTCTTTATTTTTTGCTCATGAGAAAATTTCCGAAAGAGGAGCAAGAGCAGATTCTGAAAAAAGAAAAACGAGAATTCTATGAAATTGTAGAATATATTAATCATCACTATACGGAGGAAATTACGGTTCAGAATTTGGCAGATGAAATGTTTATGAGTCGAGGAAAATTGACAAGATTATTTGAAAAGTATTCCGGAATGGGTGTGCCGGAATACGTTAATACATTGCGGATTAACCGCTCCAATCAGCTCCTTGAAGCAGGCGTAAGCATCACAGAAACGGCATATGAATGCGGATTTCCGTCCACAAGAACCTTTAATAATATTTATAAAAAAATAATGAATATTACACCGTCAGAATATAGCAAACGAAAGAAAAAAGAATAAATAAAAGCTGCAGCATATGATTTTGTTTTGCTGCAGCTCTTTATTAATATACTTGTTGTTTTCTGATATCTGTTCCCTTAAACAAAAGCAATTTATATTCTCCGAAAATTCGGGACTGTACCCGTTCGGAGTACTGTTCTTTTAATTCGTCCATCCGTAAATTACTGCTGATAATGGTGCTTTGTTTATTTTGAATTCTGGTATTTATCAAATCAAATAATACTGCACTGGTATAGCTTGTAACAAACTCTGTTCCCAAATCATCTATGATTAAAACGGGGATTTCATAAAATTGTTTTGATAAAGCTTCGCTGGTTTCATCCTTTTTAAAACGGGCATCCTCCAAAACGGAAAAGAGGCGATATGCCGTCTGATACAAAACAGGAATTTCTTTTTTTAACAGCTCCTGTGCAATACAGCTGCATAAAAAGGTTTTTCCCAAACCGGGTGCACCGTACAAAAACAGATTGGTGCCCTTTTTATACTCTTCCTTCTGCACAAATTCAAAACAATCCTGATATACAGATTTTGCATTGTTGTAAGCAGACTGTCCATCAGCGGAAATGGGGTTCTTGCTGTAGAATTCAAGAGAAAAATTATCAAAGGATTGGGTTTGCATGATAGGGCTCAGGTTTGCCGCCTTATATAGATATTTTCTCTTTTTTTCTTTATAGCATTCGCAAGGAGTGGTTTGAATATATCCGTTGTCTTGACAGCGTTCACAGGTATAAATGGTATCCAGATAGTTTGCAGGATACCCTTCCCGCCGAAGGATTTCCTTTTTTTCTTCCTGAAGAGCTAAAATCTTTTGATTAGTTTGTTCTGCCAAGTCTCCCTCTCCGAACAGTTGAGCAGTTAATTGAGAGTAGGTTCGATAAGTTTCCTCTTCCAATTCCTGAAGTCTTGGAGCTTTCCCATACAAAAGAGCAATTCTTCTTTTTCTTTCTTCTTCATTTTGTTGCCTGATTTCACGGTATTCCCGTTCAATTTGTTGATGAATGGATTCCATAATATCTCTCCAATATCCTTATTGATCAATTTTTGTCAGGGATTAGTCCCTGTAGCTTCATTCTTCTGTTTTGAATTTCCTGAGCGAGCAAATCATCCTCAGAAAGAGGAGTGGCTTTGGCAGAAAAAGGCTTACTCTGCTTTTTTTCTCCCTTGGATGCCCGATAGGCTTCCCGTGCTTTTTCTACCCCTTGGGGTGTCGTAATTTTTTCCTGATGCCAGCTGGTCAGAATTTTATTCATATAGGGCATGCTGATTTGCCCGGTATTCATCACCGTTTGTTCATATGCAAGCTGTATCATTTCCATGGAAAAACGGTAGTCTCCCGTCCAGACATCCAAATATTTTTTCTCTGTCTGGCTTAAGGTTCGTCCGGAAATTCCCGCAATTCTCTGAAATTCCGAATAATTCTTTTTTTGTTCCTCTTCACGGCGGCAATATTCATCCACCTGCTCTGTAGTACGGATTCCCTGTTCTACCCAACGAAGAGCAGTACTTTCTATGTATCTCATATTCAGCTTCCCTTTATCCGTACAATATTCAAACAGCATGACAATCACTTCTACCGGAAGCTTGAGCCAGTCGTATAAGGAAAAAAGAATATTCACATCTGCGGGAGGGATAATGTTTCCCAATTTTTGCTGAGCAAAGCTATACAGAAATTTCAACTGTTCGTTGTTTTCCATAGCTTGTACCATTTCTTGTTCAGTATATTTTTTCTTTCCTGCAGATTTTTTTTCTTCCTGTTTCTTAGGAGGTTCCGCAACCTTCGGGTCAAAATCCACACCGCCGTTTTCCAAGGATACCACGCCCAGCTTTTCCCAATATCTCCATGCTTTCAATACGTCAGATTCCAAAATGCCCAATGCTTCTGCAATGCTTTCGTCTGTAATTTCTTCTCCTTCGTGACGCATGGCATAAAGATATACCTTTAAAAAGGTACCGTTTGTGTTGCTCAAATGTTTATCAATTAATTCATAGGGGACTGCTACAAATCCTCCGCTTTTCATCATTCGCTTTGCCATTTTGTTGTTTCCTCGCCTTTTTTATTCTCTACTTTTATCATATCACAAATCAATAGGAAATGCAACGAATTTTTTGATAGAAGGAAAAAGGAATGTAAATATTTTTACATTCCTCAGACTGTCAAAAAAGCAGGTTTGTTATCAGAACAAACCTTTCATATCCAATCCGCTGGTAAAACGGCTCATTTTGGATACTGCATCAGACTCTGCCGCAGACAACGCCTCGTTTACGGCAGCTACAATCAAATCACTGAGCATCTCGATATCGTCAGGATCCACCACTTCCGGTGCGATCTGAATTTCACTTACCCGCTTGTCACCGGACACAATCGCCTTTACCGCACCGCCTCCTGCGGATGCTTCGTAGCTTTGTGCTTCCAATTGACTTTGAGTTTCTTCCATTTCCTTCTGCATTTTCTGAATTTGCTTCATCATGTTGTTCATGTTTCCGCCGCCCATGGGCATTCCGGGAAATCTTCCTTTTGCCATATCAAATTTCTCCTTTAAAAATGATTAATTTTATAAACGGAAATATTGTCATCTTCCGTACCAAAAAATTCTACTGCCAAAGTCTTGGTGATCGGTGACAGATTACCGTTGGAAAAAGCAAAGAAACGAATCAAATCAGCATCTTTTGTTATGGTTAAATTCGCTTTGAAATCTGCTTTTTTACCGGGCATAATTTCTTTGGTTTCACCGTTTAAATCCAAAACGGTTTTCTGCCCGTTTTCTACGCTGTAAGCAACTGCATATACCGTAACCTCTGCCTTGTCGACACTCGGGTTGGTAATTTCTGCAGTAAATACGTTGTCTCCTTCTTTGGCTTCATACACCTGCTGTCCGTTTGCCTGAATGGAAAGGGATTTGCTGAAATAAATGGTATCAGGTGTTTGGGCACTGACTGATACAGATACCGTCAACAGGACAAATAAGATACACCATAGACTGATTTGTTTTTTCATTTTAAGTTCCTCCTAAGAAATAATTGTAATTTTATCGGATAAATGCTTTGCTAATTCCTGTAATCTGTCTTTTTCCTCGGATGCAGGCTGTTCATATGGGATTTCCTGGCCGAATGCAACAAATATGACCTCCACCTCAGTATTGCAAATCTCTTTTACTGCCTTTTGCACCGCTTGCTTGTTCTGAGGTGTGTCCAACATGGGAAGTAAATCCAGTAAGTACAGCTTGTTTCCCTGTAATCGGAATTCTCCTGACCGTAATGCACCGCTGAGCAGGGGATTTCCTGATTGTTCAATTTCTCCCAAAATGTCCGTCCAGACAGATACAATATCTATCTTTTCATTTTGTACAACAGGTCTTGGCTCCGACACGTTTTCTTCTTTTTTCGGTTCAACAGGGGGTATAACAGAAGGGACTACAGGTTGCTCGACCTTCGGTTCCGGTTTTGGTTCCTCTTTCATTTGGGGAACAGGAACCCGTTTTTTTTCAGGGAGTATTCCTCCCTGCATGGCTTCTTCCAGCTGTTCCACACGGGAAAGAAGATTGGTTTCTTCTCCTTTGGGGTGACTAAGCTGAATCAATGCCATTTCTAAAATTAATTTGGTGTTTTTCGCCCATCTGGTGCTGTCATAAGCCTTGGATAATACCTCCATTCCGTTTAAGCACCGTGCCATGGAGATTCCTTCTGCCTGAGCCGACAAAACAGCAAGCTCATTGGGAGCCATTTCTATCAATTCAGCGGGAGCACCGCTGCTTTTACACACAATTAAGTTTCTGAAATATTCCAGTAACCCTTCCAACAAACGAACACCGTCAAAGCCCTTTGCAAAAGCATCCTTCACCTGCAAAAATACCTGTTCGGTTTCATAGTTCAAAATCGCACCGCCCAAAGAAAGCATACGGCTGCTTTCGGGACCTCCTGTTACCGTTCTTACCCAATCTGCATCAATTTCTCCATTGCAACCGGAAGAGCATTGGTCCAAAAGGGATAATGCATCACGCATGGAACCGTCTGCCGATTTCATAATGAGAGAAAGTGCATTGTCAGTAATCTGAATCCCGTCATTTTCTGCTACAATTTTTAGTCTTTCCAGCATAGGATTCTGACTGATTCGTTTAAAATCAAACCGTTGGCAACGAGATAAAATGGTTGCAGGGATTTTATGACTTTCGGTGGTTGCTAAAATAAAGATTACATGAGAAGGGGGTTCCTCCAGGGTTTTTAATAAAGCATTGAAGGCACTGACAGAAAGCATATGTACTTCGTCAATGATATAAATCTTATATTTCATTCCAGAAGGAAGATAAGATACCTCGTTGTTAATGGTACGGATGGTTTCAACGCTGTTGTTGCTGGCAGCATCAATTTCCACCACATCCATCAGACTTCCGTCTGCAATCCCACGGCAAACTCTGCATTCATTACAGGGATTTCCGTTTTCAGGCTGCAAGCAATTAACCGCCTTGGAAAAAACGCGGGCGGTTGTGGTTTTTCCTGTTCCGCGGGAGCCGCAAAACAGATATCCTTGCGCAATTTTACCTGATTGAATTTCGTTTTGCAGTGTGGCGGTAATATGCTCCTGCCCTACGATTTCCGAAAAGGTAGAAGGCCGCCATTTTCGATACAATGCCTGATATCCCATAGGAATCTCCTTTGTTTTTTTAAAAAAAGCCGCACGTTCTTTTTTGAATGATGCCTCCATGCGTTGCCCCGTGAAACGACTCAACCCAGGCAACCCCGGGGCACACACATTTGACTGCTTATCGCTGCTTCGTTCCCGACCTGACGAGGTTCACAGCCAATGTGTTGCCCGGGACCCAAATCTCAACACCGTTTCAAGAGGACTGACCATACAAACATAACCCGAGAAAGAACATCACCCTTGCTACAGCGGATTGCAAGTTCAGGGCACCGCTACCTCCCCGGCTGTGCGACTTTGGTATTTCAACCGCAAAAGCGGACTGAAATTAAGGTTACCATATTATTATACTACATTTTTACGGATTTATCAATAGGAGAGTTGAAAATTTTTTATTTTTTTGAAAGAAGGCTTATTTTCTTCGAAATCTCTTGCAAACTGTTTTCAGATGTGATATAATGAACATTGCCAAGTCAGTTTAATAAATTCCACCACACGGACTATGTTTTGTAAAAAATGTAGGCTCTGTTTTTCGTTCCGTGTGTTTGAATGATTGGCTTGGCGGCGCAGAGCTTACCATTTTTTGGTGCATTGCTTTGTGCAATGCACTTTTTTGTTTTCTGCGTTGTCAAGCCAAGGCGGAAAGGAGGAAAAACAGTGAAGCTTTTATCATTTCCATAGAATTGATTTTCTCAAAAATGCATACTCCGAATGATTGCGACACAACAAAAAACCGCTGATTTCTCAGCGGTTTTCTGATTGATTTGTTACGCTTT
Source organism: Clostridia bacterium (assembly GCA_045540615.1). Taxonomy (GTDB): domain Bacteria; phylum Bacillota; class Clostridia; order HGM11514; family HGM11514; genus SIG438. The sequence continues at coordinate 5,336 of JAZQHN010000294.1, read as the reverse complement.
ATTTTACTTCAGCGAAATATTTGATGGTTCTTACCATCTGGCTGGTGTAAGAGTTTTCATTGTCATACCAGGATACAACCTGAACCTGGCTGGTTCCGTCACCGTTGTCAACAACCATAGTCTGAGTTGCATCGAACAGAGAACCATACTTCATGCCGATTACGTCGCTGGATACGATTTCGTCTTCATTGTAACCGAAGGATTCATCAGCAGCAGCTTTCATAGCAGCGTTGATACCTTCAACAGTAGCCTTACCTTCTACAACTGCTACCAGGATAGTGGTAGAACCGGTAGGAGTGGGAACACGCTGAGCAGAACCGATCAGTTTGCCGTCCAATTCAGGAATAACCAGACCGATTGCTTTAGCAGCACCGGTGGAGTTAGGAACGATATTTACAGCAGCTGCACGAGAACGTCTCTTGTCGCCCTTTCTCTGAGGACCGTCCAGAGTCATCTGGTCGCCGGTGTAAGCATGAATGGTGCTCATGATACCGCTCTTAATGGGCATATAGTCGTTCAGAGCTTTAGCCATGGGAGCCAAGCAGTTTGTGGTACAAGAAGCTGCAGAGATAACAGTATCGTCTGCCTTCAGGATTTCGTGGTTTACATTGTAAACAACGGTGGGCAGGTCTTTTCCTGCAGGAGCAGAAATAACAACCTTCTTAGCACCTGCTTCGATATGAGCAGAAGCCTTTTCTTTAGAGGTGTAGAAGCCTGTGCATTCCAGAACTACGTCTACACCGATTTCACCCCAAGGAAGATCCTTAGCGTCTTTTTCTGCATAAATTTTGATGGTCTTACCGTTTACGGTAATGGAATCTTCACCGGCAACAACAGAATCACAATACTGATATCTGCCCTGGGAAGAATCGTACTTTAACAGATGTGCAAGCATTTCAGGGCTTGTTAAGTCGTTGATTGCAACAACCTCATATCCTTCTGCATCAAACATCTGTCTGAATGCCAGACGGCCAATCCGTCCGAATCCGTTAATAGCAACTTTTACTGACATTAGAATTACCTCCTAAAAAATAGTTAAAATAAAAATTCGCTTATTTCTATTGTACAATAAAATAGAAAAATTTGCAAGGGGTTTGTGAAAAAAATATCTTATTTGGAAAAAATCTGTAATTTTTAACAAGAAAAGAAAGTTACAACCCTTTTGTTTGTTACAAATTATTTACATTTTGTGCATTTTTTATTCCTGTTCTAAAGAAAAACAAACGAAATCCTCTTCTACAAAACGAATTTGTTTCAAATGATAGTCTCGCTTCCAACCAATCAGATTGGATTTTTTCTGTCCCGATAATTTCGAATGCTCCTGCTTGGGGGCGGAAATCACCAAAATCTGATTCTCTGTTTCCTTCCCCTCTAACCATTTTCGCACCTTTTGGTCATATACCCATGCATCCACCAATTCTCCGAAGGCGGGATGAATGGGACCTGCCGTTACATCCTCTTCTCTCAAGTCCTGAGTGCAAAGTCCGGTACGAATCACGGGAACGGGAAATAATGTTTCTTTCATTTTCCCTGTTCGTTCCACTGCTTCTTCTAAAGAAAGGGGAGAATAATGACCCTTGTGATACAGCTCTTCCAAGGGGGTTTCTTTCAGCACTAAAACAGGATAAATTCTGACAAAATCTCCTAAACTTCTTGCCTGATGGGCAGAGTACAAATCAAATTCCAAGGTGTCTGCGGGCAATCCGCACATGAGCTGAACTCCTAAACAAAATCCCTCATCCTTGACTCGTTTGCAAGCCTTTACGGCACACTCTGCCGTATGACCTCTGCCTGCTTTTTGCAACACCTCATCACAAAAGGACTGTACCCCCAACTCTACTGTGGTTACGCCGTAATACTTTAACCGTTCCAGAGTTTCCTGTTCCACACAGTCGGGGCGGGTAGAAAGGCGGATTCCTTGAACCCTTCCTGCTTTGACGTATCTTTGCGCCAAGGACAAAAACTCTTCCTGTTCCTTTACGGGAATGGCAGTAAAGCTACCGCCGAAAAAAGAGATTTCCTTTTCTCCTTGGGGCAAAAAAGAAAGGTGCTGTTCGATGATAGCGGTTGCATCCTCCAAAGAACACGGGGTGCTTTGCCCTGTAATTTTCTTCTGATTGCAAAAAATGCAATTGTGAGGGCAACCAAGATGGGGAATAAAAATGGGAATATTATAGTGCTTCAAAGGTTTTTTCCTCCAACGCCTGTTTTGCCGCCCTTTGCTCTGCTTGCTTTTTGCTTCCTGCAACTCCTTTTGCCAAAACTTTTCCTTTCCAGGATAACTCTACGGTATACTCTCGTTTGTGGTCAGGGCCTGTTACGCTGACCGTACGATATTCCAAGGGCACACGGCTTTTCTTTTGCAGCTGCTCCTGTAAAGCAGTTTTAAAATCACGGGCAGGCTGAGAGATTGCCATTTCAATTTCAGGCACCAAATGATGTAAAATCCAACTGCGGACGGTTTCCAGATCACTGTCCAAATAAATTGCCGCTATGACCGCTTCAAAGGCATCGGAAAGAATGGAGTCCCGATTGCGTCCTCCTGTTTTATTTTCCCCATGACTCATCAATAAATACTCTCCAAGATGAATCTTTCGAGCAAGCTTTGCCAAGGTTTTTTCGCATACTACGGCTGCACGGATTTTGCTTAATTTCCCTTCTGCCTGATTGGAATAGGTTTCATATAGATATTGACCCGTCACCATCCCAAGCACCGCATCACCCAAAAATTCCAACCGTTCATTGCAAGCTTCGCCATGAGGGTGCTCGTTGCAATAAGAACTGTGGGTCAAGGCTTCTTGTAAAAGCTCGGGGTTTCGGAAGGTATACCCTAATTGCTTCATAATATCACCCTTTAAATGGAAATAAATTGTACCTTTGATACGTGAATTGCCCCAAAGGTGTATTTCGGTTATTTTTCGTCAAAGGCGAAAAATTTCCTTATAGACGTACGCCATGTTGAAGGCGACTGACAGATGTTTGCGAGAGAGGGATGGATGTACCGCAAGGGTCAGTAAAATCAATTTCCTTTGCGGTCACTGATTGTACCTCTTCACGATTCCCTCTTACCTTTTCCCCAAAAGCACATCGGCTTTTGTTTTAAAAAATCCGTTGTACCAGTATACACATAAAATTTTGGGCAACCGAATCGGTTGCCCAAAAATGAACATGGTTTCATACATTGTCTTTCGGTTTGTATGTACTTACGCATTTGCCTTTGCATAATTAACAGCATCTGCTACGGTATGAATTCCTTCTACATCTTCATCCGGAATTTCCATTCCGAATTCGTCTTCCATTGCCATAACCAGTTCTACCAAATCCAGAGAATCAGCACCCAGGTCATCCACAAAAGAAGCTTCCATTGTAACATCCGCTTCATCAACACCCAGTTGATCTACGATAATTTGTTTGATTGTTTCAAATTCCATGGTGTTTTCACCTCCTTCTATTTCTTTCAAGCAAGAATAATTTATTTTCCATATATAATATATCCTAAAAATTCATTCTCGTCAATAGAAATTTTTCAGATTTTTGTATTTTCTGTCAATCTGATAAAATTCTGCTTAAAATTTGGGCTGAACCGCACATATCATCCAATAATTCACTCTGTTCTTCCATAAATTTCCTGGTTTCGGGGATCTGATACAGCAGTTTTGCCGCTAAATTAACCCGTCTGACAAACTTTTTTTCCAGTCCCGAGAGCTTCATGACCCTTGCAATGGGGCAAATGGCATTGGCACGGGGGTCCATGATCACCACGGGCCGGCTTCCCGGTTTCACATAGGGAAACAAAGGAAAAATCCGACAGGCAAGGGGACGAAGGCTTCTGTCGCACCTTCCCTTACAAATGGCAATAGGGACAGGGGTTTTATCTACAATAAATTCACTTGGTTCAATTGACAAAAAATCTGCTTTTTGAAGCATTACCTGCTCTCCGGGGTATAGGAGCATACCTTCTCCTCCCTCGTCGGTACAACAAGCACCATCACAGGCCTTTCCGCAATCCGCTTTCAAAGGAGTGCAGTCATCAAACAGTTGATATAGCTGTGTATAAATCCGTTTCATCTTATACTACCTTTAATAAATCTCGGTTTTCATACAGATATACTGCACCGGAATAAACGGTCAGAACCGCAACTACAATCATAATCACATTCATCCAAAGTCCCGTAATTCCAAAAAAGAGTACTGCCAAAATAGAAAGCATTTGAGCGACTGTTTTGATTTTTCCGCCCTTTCCTGCTGCCAACACCCTATTTTCAGACATAGCAATCAGGCGAAGTCCTGTTACAATAAATTCTCTTGCAATAATCACAAAAGCAATCCAGGAATACATTCCTGCCACTTCAATCAGACAAAGAAAAGCAGAAGCAGTCAGTAATTTGTCTGCCAGAGGGTCTGCAAATTTTCCGAAGGTGGTTACAAGATTGTTTTTTCTGGCAATGTGGCCATCCAGAAAATCGGTAAAAGAAGCCAGGGCAAAAATCACACCTGCCGTTTTCCAGAATCCGCACAGTAAAAACACCATAAACAGGGGAATCATAATAATTCTTACAATCGTTAATTTGTTGGGTAAATTCATTATTCGCACGTCCTTCCGTATAAATCATATTCATCTGTATCTTCAATTTCCACCGTTACAAAGGCACCGGGGGATAGCTCTTCCATACTGCCAAAATATACACATCCGTCAATTTCCACCGAATCGGCAGTTGTTCTTCCAAAGTACAGGCACCGCTCTTCATCAAAGCCTTCCACCAGCACCTCTAACTGCATTCCCAGTTTTTTCTGATTGTTTGCCTCGGAAATTCTGCTCTGACAAAGCATCAGGTTATCCCGTCTTTGCTCTTTCACATCCTCATCAATTTGTTCAGGCAATTTTGCCGCAGGGGTTCCCTCTTCTGCGGAATAACAGAACACACCCATTCGGTCAAAGCCAATACTTTCTGTAAATTCACAAAGCTCTTCATACTCTGCTTCCGTTTCTCCCGGAAATCCTACAATCACTGAGGTTCGAAGTGCCGCATGGGGCATCAGGGTACGGATTTTTTCAAATAATGTGTTCAATTCTGCCTTTGTGCACCGTCTGCCCATCTGCTTTAATACTTTATCATTACAATGCTGAATGGGCAAATCAAAATATTGGCAAATCTTGGGATTGCGGGAAATGACCTGGAGCAATTCGTCTGTGATTCCTTCCGGATAGCCATAATGGAACCGCAGCCAATGAAGATCGGGAATGCTGCAAAGCTGTTCCATTAATTCTGCAAGCTTGGGGGCACCGTACAAATCCTTGCCGTAGGCAGTGGTATCCTGTGCCACCAAAATCAGCT
>JAZQHN010000293.1:0-2563 GCA_045540615.1 Clostridia bacterium | reverse complement strand
CATTACTTTTGTTTTTTCTCCGATTTTCACATCACCATCGACTCCAATAGTCCAATGATTTCCGTCAGGAATTGCTCCAAAAGCAACTGCTGTCATGCAAGTCATTATCATACATAACACAAGCATAAATAACATTGCTTTGGCTAAAAGTTTTGTTTGAACTACGAAAAAGTTTCTTTTCATGTTTGCACACTCCGTTCTTTTTTATTTTTCTATATCATCCCAAACATCTCGAAAGGTGCAGGGTAATTACCTGTGATAATGGCATAATTATATCATATTTCTTGATTGTATTGGTAGCAAAAAAACTCCTTTCGATATCAAAATACTTTGATAGAATCACCTGTTAAAAAGAAAGCCGTCGATTGATTTCCGCAGCACTTTTTAACAAAAGAGCAGTAATTTCTTTCTCTCTTTCTTCGGGGATATCAAAGGTTGCACTGGCATCAATGGCTGCCGCCAAAGCACCGTAAAATTCATCCCCTTTAAAAAGTGGGGTCGCATAACCGATAACACAACTTTCAGGACCTTGATTGACAGTTTTGCACCAAGAGGATTCTTTAATGGCTGCAAGTTCTCTTTTCAACTCGCTGATATTCTGAAAATCTTCCCAGTCAGGGTTTTTTGGCATACCGTTTCGCTGAATCACATGTTGAAGCTGTTCTTCAGGGAGATACGCCATTCCCACTCTTCCCGCAGCAGTACGGTAAATATCATCAAGAATGATATTCTGCCCCTTTGATCTCAGAGGATATGTACCGGTAAGATGGTCAATAATGTATTTTTTACCGTTATGAATCTGGGCAATCAACACAGTTTCACCGCTTTTCTTCCGGAACCATTCCATTACCGGTCGACAAATGCGGATTCTTTCTCTGTCATACTTCCCAAATCTTGTAATATAAAAACAGCCTGTGCTCAAGGTATAATACCCGTACTCCGAACGGGTAACCAAATCATCCTCTGCAAGAGTATTTAAAATATGAACACAAGTGCTTTTTTGAATCCCCGTCTTTAAGCAAATGTCATTTAAGCAAACAGATTCAGGATAATGGTCTGCCAAAAGCTCTAAAATAACTACTGCTTTATGTACCGATTGTATCATCTATCATCACCTAAACCTATTGTATCACACCAAAATTTATTTGTCTATACAAAGCAAAAAGATTTCATAATGCAAAATCTTACAATTCCTACTTGACAAATACATCAATTCAGGTAAAATAATAAAAGCTCTAAAATAACTACTGCTTTATGTACCGATTGTATCATCTATCATCACCTAAACCTATTGTATCACGCCAAAATTTATTTGTCTATACAAAGCAAAAAGATTTCATAATGTAAAATCTTACAATTCCTACTTGACAAATACATCAATTCAGGTAAAATAATAAGAGAATATTTTTTATCATGGAGGCACTTTATTATGAAGGAAATATTAAATAAATGGCATTTAGGTGTCAACTTTGGTTTTAGAGCAAAAAACGGTTATTTTTCTTCTGATGCTGCAAAAAAAGAAGCTAGGGATATTGTAGCTGCAGGAGCAGATTGGGTCGTTTTGGTTGTAACGGTATATCAGGAACATTTTTATTCTACTGTTCAATTTATGGACTTTGAAAAAACCCCCAATGATATTGAAGTAATGGAAATGATAGATTATCTTCATTCTATCGGTTTAAAGGTACAGCTCCGTCCTATGTTGGAAACCTTAGATGGTGAAGGGAGACTAAGCATCTGCTTCCCTAATGATGATCCCACAGGAATCCGCGTTCCGGGCACTTCCAGAACCTATTGGGCGGACTGGTTTGAAAGTATGACCAAACGAAGTATTCATTATGCGAAAATTGCAGAAAAAACCAAATGCGAAATGTACTGTTTGGATAGTGAACTGGATTACAGCGTTCCTCAAAATAATCATTGGAAAACTGTTGTATCAGAAGTCAGAAAGCATTACACCGGCTGTCTGACCACTTGTATGACCACTAGCTTTAACCGTGTTAATTTTGAAGCAGCTTTTGAAAACCCCGACCATTGGTTTCACGATCTGGATTTATTGACACTCAGTACCTATGAAAATGCTGCTGATAAACCGGGTACATCCAAGGAGGAAATGAAAGAATGGTTAAAACCTCTTCGGGAACGGTTCAGCAACTTTTATCAATTATACCAAAAGCCTCTTTTGTTTGGCGAGTGCGGATGTTCTGCAACAGAAGGTGCTGCAATGAGCCCCTCCTGGTATGCATTTGAACATGATTACGACGGACAAGAGCAGGCGAATTATATGAGCGCTTTAATCGAAACCTTTGCAAACGAACCCTGGTGGTACGGACTGTATTTGTGGAAATGGGAAGAGCATATCCAAAGGCCCACTGACCCTACCGGCATCAAAGGCTTTACCATCAAAGGAAAGCCTGCTGAAGAGGTTTATCGATATTGGGGAAAGCAAGACAGGTCAAGAAACTGAAATTTTTAGTTTTTCCATTTTATCATTCTATAAAAGGAAAAACTCCCCGGAGCAATTCATTTTGCCCCGGGGAGTTTTTTAAGAAATCAGTTGTTC
>JAZQHN010000292.1:0-6688 GCA_045540615.1 Clostridia bacterium | reverse complement strand
GTTTGAACTAAAAGCCATTCCCTGCGACGGAATTGAAGCCTGTAAAATGGCATTATTGAAGAAAAACAAAAATGTGTTAGATGCAAACTTTATTGAAGGTATGGCATGTGTGGGTGGTTGTATCGGCGGAGCCGGTTGCCTGACTCATGGAGAAAAGAATAAAGCTGAAGTGGATAAGTACGGAAAAGAAGCTTTTGAAAAAACGATCAGTGATGCTGTCTCTGTATTAAAATAAAAAGTAGCTCGGCAGTAAAAAACAGTTGACAAATTTTGAAAAATGTGGTATGATTATAAGAAAGCAATGATCGGGAAAGTAAATTTTGTGAGAACGTGTCAGAGAGTGGGTGTCGCCGGCTGAAAGCATCCTCATCAGTATCCAAAATTGAAGTTCGCCCGTTGAGCTGTTTTTCTGAACAATGCAGTAGGGAAAACCGGTGTCATACCGTTATCATGGTCTTGAGTGCTTGCATATTTGCAGGAATCAGGGTGGTACCGCGAAGTTAATTCCTTCGTCCCTAATTGGGGCGGAGGATTTTATTTTTACCGAAAGGGGTAGTTTTTTGTGAAACAACAGTTAGAACAAATCAGACAATCGGCAGAAGAAAGTCTCAAATCCATTGATTCCATTGCCGGTTTGGAAGAAATCAGAGTGAAATACTTAGGAAAAAAAGGAGAGCTTACCTCGGTATTAAGAGGAATGGGGCAGTTATCCGCAGAAGAACGTCCGCAAATCGGTCAGCTCGCCAATCAAGTTCGTTCTTTTATTGAGAATGAATTGGAAAAGGCAAAAGAAAAGCTTCAAAAAGCTGAATTGGAAAAAAAGTTAAGCAGCGAAACCTTGGATGTGACTGTTCCGGGGAAAAAGTGGCCTGTTGGAAAAACACATCCTCTGACCACTGTTTTGGATGAATTGAAGGATATTTTTATCGGCATGGGCTTTTCTATTGCAGAAGGTCCTGAGGTGGAATATGATTACTATAACTTTGAAGCATTGAACCTCCCTAAAAATCATCCTGCCCGTGACACTCAGGATACCTTTTATATCAACGATAACATTGTGTTGAGAACCCAGACTTCGCCTATGCAGGTTCGTGTCATGGAAAAACAGCAGCCTCCTATTCGTATTATTGCACCAGGTAGAGTGTTCCGTTCTGATGCAGTGGATGCAACCCATTCTCCGGTGTTTCATCAAATAGAAGGTCTGGTAGTGGATAAGGGAATTACCATGGGCGATCTGAAGGGTACTTTGGAAGTGTTTGTCAAAAAATTGTATGGTGAAGAAGTAAAGGTGCGGTTCCGTCCTCACCATTTCCCCTTCACAGAACCTTCTGCAGAAATGGATATTTCCTGCTTCGTTTGCGGCGGAGAAGGCTGCCGTGTTTGTAAGGGAGAAGGCTGGATTGAAATTTTAGGTTGTGGTATGGTGCATCCAAAGGTGTTGAAAAACTGCGGAATTGACCCTGAAATTTATAGTGGATTTGCCTTTGGTATCGGTCTGGAACGTATTGTAATGCGTCGGTATGATATTGACGATTTGCGGTTGTTCTTTGAAAACGATGTACGGTTCTTGAAGCAGTTTTAAAGGAGGAAATAGCCATGAAAATGCCATTAAGTTGGATGAATGATTATACAAAAGTGGGGGTAACACCCAAAGAATATTGCGATGCCATGACGCTGTCCGGTTCAAAGGTGGATGCTTTTGAAATGGTAGGTCAGGGAATTGAAAAAGTAGTAGTCGGAAAAATTGAAAAAATTGAACCACATCCTGATGCAGATAAGCTGGTGGTTTGTCAGGTGAATGTGGGAGAAACTATTCAGATTGTTACGGGTGCGAAGAATGTGTTTGAAGGAGCTTATGTTCCTGTTGCTTTGCATGGTTCTCATCTTCCTGACGGTACAGTTATTAAAAAGGGTAAGCTGAGAGGCGTGGTATCCGAAGGAATGATGTGTTCTACAGATGAATTGGGGATGACTGAAGGTATTGCTACCGGTATTCTCATTTTGGAAGGAGAACCCGAGCTTGGAGAGGATATTAAAAAGACTTTAGGATTGGATGAAGTCATTGTAGATTTTGATATTACCTCCAACCGTCCTGATTGTCTGAGTATGATTGGGTTAGCACGGGAATCTGCAATTACTTTGAATGAAGAGTTTTCTGTTCCTGAAATCAAGGTAACAGAAAATGGTGAAGATATTAATAATTACATTTCTGTAAACGTAGAAAATGCCGAACTTTGTCCTCGTTATACTGCTCGGGTGGTAAAAAATATTAAAATTGAACCATCTCCTATGTGGATGCAGAAAAGGCTGGAAGGCTGCGGTGTTCGTGCAATTAACAATATTGTTGATATTACTAACTATGTAATGTTGGAATACGGTCAGCCGATGCATGCATTTGATATTGATTTCTTAAAGGGTCATAGCATTTGTGTTCGTAATGCAAAGGAAAATGAAACTATCGTTACATTAGATGATGTAGAACGGGATCTGACTTCTGATATGTTGGTTATTTGCGATGCCGAAAGACCTGTGGCAGTTGCAGGCGTAATGGGTGGTCTGAACAGCGAAATTCAGGAAAATACCAAAACAGTTGTATTTGAAAGTGCAAATTTTAACGGTGCATCTGTTCGTTCTACTGCAAAAGCATTGGGAATGAGAACGGAAAGCTCCTCCCGTTTCGAAAAGGAACTGGATGCCAATGTTACCATGGATGCAGTAAATCGTGCTTGTCAGTTGATATGTGAATTGGGAGCAGGGGAGGTAGTTGGCGGTGTGATTGATGTTTGCGCTGCATTACCTGAACGGTTAGAAATTGCACTTCGTCCCGAAAAAATCAATCATTTTCTGGGTACTGATATTGCAGAAAGTGAAATGATTCGTATTTTGGAACGGTTGGAATGCGAAGTGAAGGGGGATAAGGTATATCCACCTACCTTCCGCAAAGACTTGGAAACAGAAGCAGATTTGGCAGAAGAAATTGCAAGATTTTATGGCTATGATAAAATTACGTCTACTCTGATGAAGGGAGAATCGGTTGCAGGCGGAAAAACCTTAAAGCAATCAAACGAAGATGCGGTAAAAAAAGCTTTGACAGCAAGAGGCTTGTATGAAATTTATACCTATTCTTTTACCGACCCTAAAACATTTGAAAAGCTGAACATTCCTGCAGATTCAAAACTTCGGGATTGTGTCACTATTATTAATCCTTTGGGCGAAGAACAAAGCATCATGAGAACACAACATTATAACGAAATGTTAAAAGCCTTATCATTAAATAACAGTCATCGGAATCAGAATGTTGGCTTGTTTGAACTGGGAACTGTATATTATCCCAAGGCTTTGCCTGTCACCGAGCTTCCTGAAGAACGAGAGTTTATTACCATCGGAATGTATGGTGATGTGGATTTCTATGATTTGAAGGGCATTGTAGAACAATTGCTGGAAACCCTGAATATTACAAAATATAAGGTGCAGGCAAAGAAGGATGATTCTACCTTCCATCCGGGGAAAACCGCTGAGTTGATTGTGGGTGGAGAAAGTGCAGGGGTATTTGGTGCTGTGCATCCTGCTGTTTGTAACAATTATGAGTTGGAACAGGAAGTGTTGATGGCAAGTATTGACTTCACCTTGTTGTTAGACCATATGGAACCGGAAAAAACGTATCATGCATTGCCTAAATTCCCGGCAGTAACCAGAGACCTTGCAATGCTTTGCGATGATGAGGTGGAGGTTGGCAGCATTGAAGAAATTATCCGCCAGTGCGGTAAGGCATTAGTGGAAGAAATCAAGCTGTTTGATATCTATAAAGGAAAGCAAATTCCTCAAGGAAAGAAGAGCGTTGCCTACTCTGTAGTATTCCGAGATGCCAATAAAACTTTGGAAGAGCAGGAAGTGAATCGGGTAATGGACAAAATTTTAACCCGTCTGGAAGAAAAACTTCATGTAGAATTGAGAAAAAATTAAAAAAACACTTGCAATTTTCTCGATTTTGTTATATGCTATATATATGAAGATGTTTGAAAGAGAAGGTGAGAGATCATGACAGAAGGAACGATGAAATTCAAGTTTGAGAACGACAGAGCAAAAGAAACCAGCCAGATTATTCATGCAGTATATCAGGCGTTGACGGAAAAAGGGTACAATCCTATTGATCAGATGGTTGGATATATCCTTTCGGGTGATCCTACCTATATTACCAGTCATAATAATGCCAGAGGAATGATTCGTCGCTTAGAACGGGATGAATTGCTTGAAGAGCTTTTGAAAAGTTACTTGGTGGAAAAATAAGTGGCAGGCAGTCTTACGTTGCGGAGACTGCCTGTTTTATATGAAAGGATGAAGAGCAATGAAGTTGTTTGGCATGCGAGATATTGCTCAGTTTTTTGAACAGATCAATCTGTATTCCAAAGGATTAGATTCTGTTCGAGAGCTTGCAGAGCAGAGAAAATATATTGAAGCATTGCATGAATACCGAGAATTGTTGGAAACTAGAATTCCTAAAAAAACAGAATCACCAATCCAATATTCTCAACCAGAAATGGCAGAGTTGCTTTTGGAGAACAAGCTTTCTTTATTGAATTCTGAACCTGTTGATTTGGGAGAACCTATTGATTGGTTTTTATCTCCCAATGGAGATAAGCAGTGGCAAAGTCATTTGGGATATTTCTATTTTACTTTTTATTTGTTGGATGCATATGAAAAAAACGGAGAAATAAAGTATTTAAATAAATGGATGAGCATTTATAATGATTTTCTTGAGCATCACAGATGGGGTGCCAAGGGATTGGAGTATGATGTTTCTCTTCCTGTTTATGTAAACGAAAAAGGCTACAAACACGGAGGAGAGGGAAGAATGCCCGGGTACTTGGGCGGAAGCTGGATTGGTCTTGCAACCGCTACAAGAATTGATCATTGGATTTCTGCTTTGGGCAGGGTGATTGATGATGAAAATGTTCCTGATATTTTTATTGCCAATGTAATTTACTCGTTAGCAACTGATCATGTTCATGTGAGCTTAAATAATGCCAGACGATATACTCCCAATCAGTTTGTTCATTGTGCATCTGCTTTGATTCATTTTAGCAGGGTATTTAATGAATTTAAAATTGCGCCTGCTGCGTATTATGTAGGAATGGATCGTTTGGAGGAAGCTTTAGAACTTTGTGTACTGCCTGACGGCACCGACCCTGAACAATCATTTAACTACAATGCAGGAGTTGTAGGAAGAATTTATGAGATAGTCAGTTTGTTTGACGGGATTCATAATAAACGAGTAGATGGATTGAAGAAAAAAGCAGAACAACGGTGTTTCTTTCTGTCAGCATTATTGAATCCGTTGCATCAATTTCCGGCAGTTGCAAAAAGTCAGAATCACAAAAAAGCAGATACCCTTAACGCAATCAAAAACCGTGCAAAACAATTTCCCACAAAGGAGATTGATGAAATTGTAAATGCAGCAGAGGGCAAAGGAGAATGCTCCTTTCTTTCAGTTGCCTTTCCTTACGGCGGATATTATATATTCCGTTCAGGATGGAATCAAAATGATAATTATTTATTCTTTAAAACCAGCCGTCACGGCATGGGACATTCTCATGAAGATTGCAACAGCCTGACTTTAACGGCATATGGACAGAATCTTTTGATTGATTGCGGAAATTATGATTATTCTGACAATCCGGCTTCTGAAAAAATAAATGATTACTTTTTCTCTTCCTTTGCACATAATACTGTTTGTGTCAACAATATGAGTCAGAACAGAAAGGGTACTGTATCCAAAAATCGTGACATGGTAACAGAAGATTGGCATGATTGCGAAGCATATTATGATTATTTGTGCAGTCTTCAGAAACTTGAAGAAACGGAATATCACATGAATGATATGCTGCAGTATGCGGAAGGCTATTACAAAGACGGATACGGAAAAAATAAATTTGATGCACTTCATCACCGTCAGGTTTTCTCGGTTGATCATAAATGCTATCTTGTTGTTGACAGAATCAAAGGAGGAAATACCTGTCAGGTGAATTGGAATCTTTCTGCCGATTGTAGCAATACTTCGTTTTCAGAGAATTGCCTGTTTACCAAAGCGGGTGATGTCAATTTGGAAATTTTGCATTTAGGTGCCGAATTATCGGGCGAAATCTTCAACGGTAGTGAAGAACCTTTTGCAGGATGGTATTGTTATGATTACGGTAAGAAAAAGCCGTCAGACCATGTTTCTTTAACATGGGAAAACAATGGGCTGTTAGTTTCGGTTTTGATGCCGTATCAGAAGGAAAAACCTGTGATACAGGTAGATAAAAACAAGGAAGAAATTATTTTTTCTGTAATAGCGGGAAATGTGAAAGCGGAATGCTTTTTTACTGAACAACATTCCAAGGTTACAGTGTCAAAAAATAATAAAAAAGAAACTTTTGAAAGATGAGGAATTAACTTATGGAACAGTTAAAAACAAAAATTGAAAGTTGTGTAACAAAAGTAGATTTGAGTCAGTTTTCTTGGGGCGATGTGACAGAATTTGCAGAATTAACCTATCAAGAAACCATGACCATGGAGCAAACAAACAACATGGGTGTTTCAGAAAATTGGGAAGAGGAAGGAACTATTTGGTCCGATGCAATTGATGCGGCATTGGAAAAATATCACACCATAGAAATCCCTAAAATGGATCAGGCAGTATTTATTAACC
>JAZQHN010000291.1:0-15542 GCA_045540615.1 Clostridia bacterium | reverse complement strand
CGTGAACTAATTGTCATTATGCTGTTTAGTTTTCAATGTCCGCTTGCTTGCCCCTTTTTCGGGGACAGCTTATTTATTATATCACACCATTTGACCTTTGTCAACACTTTTTTTCATTTTTTGCAAAAAACTTTTTTAAAGTGATAACCCTTCTCAAAAGGTGCTCAACTATAATACCACATTTTATATTACTTTGTCAAGAGTTTTTTTCAAAATTTTCATATCTTTTTCATATTCCTCTGCCAGATGTCTGCGATAGATTACGCTGGCAGGATGATAAAGAGGAAAATGGCGGTATTGCTTCCCTAAGATTTCCACAATTCTTTCTTGACCGTGTACCAAAGAGATGCCGGGTGCATCCGGACATAACGCTTTTAGCGGAACATTTCCCAAGGTAACAATCCATTCCGGAGTTAGGATGTCTATTTCCCGATGTAAATATACACGGTTTTTGGAAATTTCTTCTGTTTTTGCAGGACGGTTTACCAAATTTCCTGTTTTTGGATTTTCTTTGCAAAGTCGATATTTAATTGCGTTGGTAATAAAAACTTCATCCCGTTCCAAACCTGCACCTTCCAAAAAGGCTGTTAATTGCTTTCCGGCGGCACCAACAAAGGGTTTTCCCTGACGCACTTCATCCTTACCGGGTGCTTCACCAATCAACAACAGTTTTACTCCCGGCTTTCCGAACCCCATCACCAACTGTTCTCCTGCAAATACATGACAGTATTCTTCATAAAATTGTTCCAGACGATTCTTCATCTTGTAACTCCTTATATTTCTTCACCGCTTTTTTCAAATCATGCCAAAATGGCATTTTCTTCGATTCATCCCGAAGCAATGCTGCGGGATGATAGGTGGGCATAATCGCAACACCGTTTTTCTCAATCCATTCGCCACGGATTTTTGTAATCCGTGCATCCTTTGATACCACCCATTTTAAAGAAGTGGATCCAAGACAAACGATCACTTTCGGGCGAATGAGTGCCACCTGATTACGAAGCCAAGCAATACACGCCTCTCCTTCTGCATCCTCAGGAACACGGTTATTTGGCGGGCGACATTTCACAATGTTGGCAATATATACCTCATTACGGGAAACACCCAAGGCTTCCAATCCTTTTTCCAACAACTGACCGGCACGACCGACAAAGGGCCGACCGGTCCGATCCTCGTCTGCTCCCGGACCTTCTCCGATAAACATCAGGTCTGCCCGAAGATTTCCTTCACCAAACACCACGTTTTTTCTTGTTTTACTCAATCCGCATTTTTCACAAGTCATACATTGATCATAAAGTTCCTGCCAGCGGTACATTCTTCTCATCCTTTTCAAAAAAAGCTGTTCCGAATTTCGGAACAGCTTTTCGTCTTTTATTCTACTGTATAATATTCACCGTTCTCATCATAGTAATAGTCGGTTTCCGAATCGGAATAAATATCACCGGATTCATCATAATAAATATCTTCCGTATATTCTTCCCCTTGATACTCTTCAATGGCATCTTCTATATAGTAATCATCCGTATCATAATATTCTTCTGTTTCTTCATCATCAACAGTTTCATCCAATTTCAGTCCGTTGCCTTCCGTTCCGTTCCCGCGAAGCTCTTCCGGAGTTTTTTCATATCCTGGAATTTCAGCACCAAAGAAATCAACCATCAGCTGAGGTAATTCATCGTTGAGCACTTCCACATAAGAAACACCGTCCGAATCAGCCAATTGACAAGGCAATACATGGGTTCGGAAATTACTCATATCCAATGTACGAAGGTCGGAAGCAATTTTCACCATTTCAGAAAGACTCATATTGGTAATCACCTGTTCGGAAAAGACCTCATATAAATCATCAATTTTACTAATTAAAGACATATTCAGTTTTTGTTCCACCAAAGCTTTTACAAAATCACGTTGAACGGTGGTTCTGTCCATATCACCAAAGGTATACTGACGAAACCGTACAAGCTGTTCTGCTTTATCCCCATCCAAAAACTGATAGCCCGGATATAAATCAATATACAAATCCTGATAAGGATCATTATACTGCATTCGCTCCGGTACATCAAAATACACACCGCCAATGGCATCAACGGCTTCGCGGAACACTGCCGGCTCAAAAGACACATAATATGGAATGGAAATTCCCAACAGCTTTTCCACCACATCGACCGCTTTTTCTTCACCGCCTACTGCATGAGCAGAATTAATTTTAGTATAATAACCATCCATTAAAATCTTGGTATCTCTGGGGATACTCATAATATCTACTGCTTTTTCATCATGGTCTACACTGACCAACATCATACTGTCCGAATTTTGACCACCCACATCAGTGCCCAACACCAAAATATTGGTTCTTCCGGACATAGAACTTCTGACACCGGAAAAGCCTGCCAAGGTAAATTGAGAAAAAGACAAATATAAAACAAAAGCAGACAATCCTGCCAACATAATTGTAGTTACCAAAAACGTAATCAAAAACTTTTTCAAGGACATCATTCCACCTCCTGAAAAAATGAGAAGCTGTAGCATTACACTACAGCTTCGTTTTGGTGGAGGGAGATGGATTCGAACCATCGAAGTCACTGACAACAGATTTACAGTCTGCCCCCTTTGGCCACTCGGGAACCCCTCCGTATGATGGAGCTGGTGATGGGACTTGAACCCGCAACCTGCTGATTACAAATCAGCTGCTCTGCCAATTGAGCTACACCAGCATATTTTTAACGACGAAGCTTATTATAGCATAGTTTTAACAAAATGTCAACTACTTTTTCATCATTTTTTAAAATTTTTTTGCCGGTAAAGGTTGCCTGTCCACAAAACCCGCAACATTCGTGTTCAACGAACAGTATATATTGTAACACATTTTCTTGTTTGTGTCAAGTATTTTTTTAGAAAAAAACAGCTTATCTGCAATTTCTTTCTAAATACTGTTTTTTGGAAGGCACAATTGATTATAAAAATTTCAATAAACAGATAAAATGAATTGACTTTTTTGAAAAAATACGTTATGATAGATATAATAAATAAAGAAAGGATCGATTCCGATGAAAAAAATTGCTTATGTACTACTGATCACCCTACTCTGCTCTCTGGCAGTCTTTCCTGTACAGGCCGAGGAACCCATTACTGTTTTAGTAGACGGAGAGGCTGTTGCCTTTGACGTTGCTCCTATTATGAAAAATGACAGAGTGCTGATTCCTCTTCGTGCTGTAGGAGAAGCGTTAGGTGCACACGTATCATGGGACGAAGAAAGCCAATCTATCCTCATTTCAAAACTGGGAACCGTACAAATTATGACTTTAGGAACCCCTGTTGTTGCCCTTCAAAAGGATAAAACTGCAAAAGAGGTCACTTTGGATGTGGCACCCTTTACTGTAAATGACCGCACCATGGTTCCGGTTCGTTATATTGCAGAAGGATTTGATGCAACTGTTGATTGGGATAACGATAACAACACCGTTATCATCAAAAGTAACACTCCTGTTGTAATGACCATTAACGGAACAGATATTACAGAAGGAATTTATAATTTCTTTTTAACAGAATACTCTACAAATCCGGAAGCAGATTTGCCTTTTATGTTTGCATTTAATCAAATTGCAAAAGATAATGGAGTCGAAGTTACCGAACAGGACATTTGGACTCAGTCAGGTGTAACAACCAAAGAAGAATATGAAGAAAGTTATCAATATATGATCCCCTATGGCATGTCCAAGGCAGAGTATGATTTGTGCAACCTTTCTTCTGCATACGGAAACAAACTGTTTGAAAAGAAACAAAAAGAAGTAACTTACGAAGAATTGCAAAAGTTCTATCAGGATGAATATGTTACTGCAAAACACATTTTACTGACCTTTAATGAAACAAAAGATAAGGATACTGTAAAAAAACAAGCAGAAGAGATTTTGAAAAGAATTAAAAAAGGAGAAGATTTTGACGCTCTGATGGAACGATATTGTGAGGATCCCGGGTTGGCAGAATATCCTACCGGATATACCTTTACAAAAGGGGACATGGTTAAACCCTTCGAAGCTGCCGCCTTTGCTTTAGAAATCGGTGAAGTCAGCGAATTGGTTGAAACAGACTTTGGATTCCATATTATTAAGCGAATGCCTCAGGAAAATATGATGCCTGCTGAAATTGAAGCATTACGAAATTCCTATGCATATTATTTCATGACCAACGTGATCGAAACTGCAGAAATCATCAAAAATCAAGAATTAATTGACGGCTTTGATGCCAATCTTCGTTTTGAAATTGCAGGACATATCTATACCGAAATGTTCCCCGAAGGTTAAAAAGATTTATTTAATAAAAAGAAAATAACCGCTTAGAAACGTTAATGTTTCCGAGCGGTTTTCTTTTACAAGAATAGTTTTTTCTCCCTGTGACCTTGCTCACAGATAACTGCGATCCTTTAATAAAGGGGAATCGTATCCCTGTTTTTTGCACAAAAAAAGGAACGATTCGTAAGAATCATCCCTTTCCGGAACCAAAAACTATTTCAGTTCTACAGAAGCGCCTGCTTCTTCCAGCTTAGCTTTCAGAGCTTCAGCATCTTCCTTAGCCAGACCTTCTTTCAAGGTGGTAGGAGCGCCATCTACAGCATCCTTAGCTTCTTTCAGACCCAGACCTGTAGCTTCACGAACCAGTTTGATTACGTTCAGCTTGGAAGCACCTGCATCCTTCAGGACAACGTCAAATTCAGACTTTTCTTCTGCAGCACCGGCAGCAGCACCGCCAGCAGCAGGAGCAGCAGCTACAGCTACAGGAGCAGCAGCAGATACGCCGAATTCTTCTTCCAGAGCTTTTACCAGTTCAGACAGTTCCAGAACAGTTAAGCTTTTTACTTCTTCAATTAAGTTTGTTACTTTTTCACTCATTGTTTGTTACCTCCATTTACAAATTTACATTATGCTGTTTTTTGCTCAGCAATTGCATTCAGAACAATTGCAAGGCCACGCAGATTTGCATTAAGCACATTTGCAAATCCGGAAATCGGAGCATTTAAGCCACCAAGAGCTTTTGCAACCAAAACCTCTCTGGACGGCAATTCCGCTAAAGCCTTAATTTCGTCCAGGCCGATTACCTTCCCGTCAACGAAACCTGTTTTAATTTCAAACACTTCATTTTCTTTAGCGAACTTTGATAAGACCTTCGCAGGGGCAACAGGATCAGTATAGCTCAGAGCCATGGAAGTAGGACCGCTCAGGAAAGGATCCAATTCGCTCAGACCCTGCTGTTCAGCAGCAAACTTTACCAGAGTGTTCTTTACAACCTTGTACTCAACGCCTGCTTCTCTCAGTTCGTTACGGAGCTTTGTATCCTGTTCTACAGTCAAACCTCTGTAATCCACAAAGATACCGGCAGAAGCCTGTTCCAGCTTTTGAGCAATTTCTGCTACCTGCGCCTTCTTTTGTTCCAGTACTTTATCATTTGGCATACGATTGTTCACCTCCTAACAGACGATACTCATAAGGGCGGAATTTCGTTTTGGCGAACGAAATTCTATATGCCGAACTTTCATCGGCTTCACAAACCGTGTTGGCAATCACGGGATGTAATCAATCAAATAGGGGTTCTTCGCCCCATAGACAAAGAACCCCTTCACAATCATATTGTTTCGGAACTTCTTCCTCGGCAGGATCTTTTAGGTTACGCTTCTTTGGAAGCTCCTGCTGTCTATGGAAAACATATTCGACTATAGCATTATACCACCGTTTTTTTCTTTTGTCAAGACTTTTTTAAAAAAAAATAAAAAAAGACAAAAAGACTATGATATTGTTGGTTAAAAACAGCCCCCTTGCGGAGGCTGTTTTCTGTCTTATTCGTTATCGTATAACCCTGCCCGATCATTCACTACATACATTCGGAGCATTTCTTCCGTCAGACCAAGCTTTCCTTCCTCATCTCCTACCAACAAACCCAAATCTACCAATTTTTGTATGGTAGGTCTTGCCCAGGAAGGCATATTGCTGTCAATATAATTATAAATCATTGTTCCTTCCAAAACAGAAAGACGTTGGTCAAGCTTGATGAACAGTTCTTTCAATTCTTCATATTGTGCCATGGTCAAACCTCCCAGTTTATTTTTTATTTTTTCCAGAAACCGTTCCCAACCTAAATCCAATGTTCTGTGAGGACAGTATTTTCCAGAATAATCCTGATGCTTTGTTACCTTTTCGATTCCCCATCCATATCGGGTAAGGATTTCTGCGATCAACTCTGCTGCATGATCCTCCGCTTTTAAGAAACGGTCTCCTCCTGATTTGCTGTAACAGATTTCAATCCCGATTCCTTTCAAATTTCCGGGACCTGTTCCGTCTCCCGCATGCCATGCCGTTCTGTTTTCTTCAATTCCCTGAACCGCTTCAATCTCATCTACTGCATAATGAAAAGAGGTGGCATCGTCATTGGTACTCATAAATGATATTTCATTTCTTGCAGATGCATCATTGGCAGTATTGTGAACCACAACAAATTCCGGTTTCATTTGATAAGGACATTTTAAATTCCAACGTTCTTCAGGAATTAATCGCTTAATGACTTCCATTTGTTTCCTCCTTTTTCAGATTTTTCAAATAATTGTCAGCCAGCTGAGCTTTTTTTGTAAAAGAATTATTTTTCCACCAGGAAATCAGAGAAGTTACAACTGTGAAAATAGCACTGACACCATGATAAAGTTCTTCATCGGAAAAAGGCAAAGGATTTTTTCCGAATACTGTCAAAACCTGGTTAAAAAGTGCCAAGGTTAACATTACTGTGCGAAACACTGTTCCTTTGTTCATTTTATAACCTCCCTAACAATAATGCTGTTACACCGGTTACAACAGATGAAATTAAGCTTGCTATTACCAATTCCATTCGTTTCGCCGGCTTACTTCTCAATATATTCAATTCCTCTCTGATTTGATTCACATCTTCCCGCATATGTTTCAATTCATATACCATTTCATGAATGGAATGAGTCAACCGTTCTAAACTGTCGATTCTTCGGTGAGCAGATTTGACATTTGACTCTACTGCAGTCATGCGCTCTCTTATTTCTGACTCCTCCTGCTCCATACGGGTGATATGACCTCTCAATTCCATTTCCCGTTCCATTTGTCTATTTCCCTCTCTTTTCCACTCAAGCCTCTTCGCCGTTTATGTACGAGTTTTGCAATGCTTCAATCTGTGCAAGAGCAGTTTCGATGTTCCCTAATTCTTCTTTGGTAACATAATCTGACAAATCAACGGTTCCCGCCAATACATCCCAACCATTCTCCGTCCATACCACATTATCTCCTGAACGAATCTCCTTCAGTTCCAATTTTGTGGTATGATATTCTGCAAGGTCGGGAGAAAACTCTACATAATAATTCCCGCTTTCAAGAGTTGTAACAGATGCCTGAATCACACTGCTACCACCATAGGGAATATATCCCGATCCAATCTTTTTCCCTGTACTGTCATAAATAGTAACACTGGATTCCTGTACTTCAGCAGGAAAGGTTTCGTTATTACAATTCAAAAGCAACCATCCGACTTCATTTAAATAAGAATCATCTGTCCCTATTACCGTAATCGGGTAAACCATCTTGGAAAGCATATATTCATTTTCAATATTCCATACATCTCCAATGGTATTTCCTGATGTAGGTAAGTCGGTAAAATTTTGCTTAGAACCTTTTACTTTATAAATAGAAGACAATTTTTTGTTCAGGTCGTCTTTGGTTACAAAAACTGACAGCTGATCAGACAAGCTTGTCCATTCTCCACCTACTGTTCTTTGCTCCAAATTTCCTTTAAAAAATCTGGTCTGACGAATGGTTACGTTTCCAAACAAATCTTCCGATTCCGCCAAAAGAGGATAATGATATTCTGTAAAAATGGGGCCGCCTTCGCTATCTTCACTTTCAATTGCAGTTACCACAGCAAAGCCATAAGTAAAATAATCTGTTTCTGCTTCTGTAATATGCTCAATAATCTGATTTTCCAAGTTGGGAATCTTTTTCATCAGAGCTTCGATTGATGCAGCAGCAGTTTCCGCACGCTGAATACTTCCAAGTCCCTCTCCTACCTTTTGAATCAAGGCAGTCAAATCGCAGTAATTATCACTGCCTTCTCCCTGAACTTGCTCTGAAAACCCCTCCCGAACCGTAAAATATAAAACTCCATTTGTAAGAAAATTACCATAAACATCTACTACAGATATCTGAACCTGCAATTCTCCCGGACATAGATACATACTGTTTGTCAACACAAGCTCCGCTTTATTTCCTTGTGCAACTCCGGAGGATGCCAAAATCACTCCGTCTGCTCTCCTTGCATAAAGCATGGCACCGCTCATATCATAAGGAACGCCGTTTTGGTAAAATTCAAGAGAAACACTGCTTCCTGAATCACCCGTAAACAAAGGAAGAGAAAAGCTTTTTTCAAACTCCTTCGACAAATCAAATTTTGCTTCATATCTTGCCATCGTTTGCCCTCCTTAAGAAAAACGGATTTGACCGTCAAATTCATATTCTAAATTCCCCGGTACCGTACTGTAATACCAAATTTCTGCTTTTGAACCATTTTTTACAAATCGAATTCGTTTGGTAGAGCTATAATCCTGATAAAGAATGATTTCATCAATTCCATACTCCAAATTACTTTCTCCGGAAGAAAAATCTTTATAGGCACTCCAATATTTTCCCGAATTGATATTTCCCCAGGCAAGAAAGGTTTTGTACTGTAACTCCTCTTCGTTGTCAAACAAACATACAAAACGGTAATTTTGATTACTAACATCAAATTCGTGCACCTTACTCCAAACTCCATAGCTGAGAGTAGCAGACGGATTATAGCTCTTTACCGCAGCATTATTGAATTTTTTTTTTAAAATAAAATCGTCATAGGTATTGACTGTACAGGAGGGAATCTTTAGTACTGTATATTCTCTCATATCAGTTACGGTAATATCACTTGTACTCATGGTAACCTGTGCAAGAAGTACCGTATCCCCTCCTGTTGGTTTCGCACCGGAACACAAAACTTCCGCACTGTTTTCCTGTCTTTTCAAATAAATATAACCGGATTCTGATATAACAAGGGTCATTCCCTGTTCGTCAATATTACATCTTGCACCATCTGAAAAAAGAGCTTGCCCGGAACAAATTTTCACCGTTTTGCTGCCATTAGCAATAACTTGGCAGGATGAAGCTTGCTCAGGTAAAACACCTTTTGTTGCAAGAGCACACCGTAACGAATTCAAATCTGATGCACCATAACTTACATTATCCGCAAAATCCATTACAATTCCCATATGTTACCTCCTTATTGTTCTGATAATTCAGGCTGTTGCCCTGAATTGCCATTTTCATACCAAATATTTACCGCAGTCACCCTTTTCTTTTGCATCATTTGGATTCCTGCAACCGATTTTTGCACTCGTACTACATCGCCGAGAGCATAATCTGTTCCGTATTCCAATCCCTTTGTCATCAAGGTGATTTCACGGAACCGCTCCTTTTGCAACAATTCAGAAGAGGCACCGCTTTCTCCCGTTGCGTCCAGAATTTCCTCCCAACGATAAATTCCGGTGGCATTCTTCTCTTTTTCAAGGCAAACCCAAACGCAATCCGTTTTTTGAATCTCCTCTTCCTCTGCCAACCGCCATGTCCCATCCGACGAATCACAAAACAAATACTGCCCCGCTTTCATGGTAAGACCAAATCGTGTTCCTGATGTTTGAATTTTATAATATTTTGCAAAATTTTCAGGTACCATATTTTTTAAAACAGGCTGATTGGTAATAGGGTTATAGTCTCCTTTTGATATGGTTTCGCAACCATACCAACCGCATGTTGCCAAAGACAGAACATCTTCTGTCACTTCTGTTTCATAAGCATTTCGGCTATCTTCACTTAAAAGCAACCCACTTTCTGCTCCTTTATACAATTGAAAATGCCACATACCGGTATTTGGCTCAAACCAAAGACGATGCCCGCTTCTATCACGCTCCGCACAATCACGTATAATCTCAAAAGCGGGATGTGCCGTATTTCTCCAAAAACTTACGTTGTCTCCGGAAAAATTACCTTCTTCTTTTTCTAAAATAACAGGGTCATTTTCATCGTACGCCTGAGAAAAAATCCAATTTATAATATTGGGAACCGTTCCTCCTTCTGTCTGAAAATAATCACTTGTCACAAAAGGACAAATCACCCGCTTTGTTAATAGCCAGTTGGGTGTTCTTCCATATAAAATAAATTCTTTTCCCAGTTGCCTTCCGGTAATAACTGCCTGTAGATCACCCTGAACTGCAACCAACCAGGGTTCCTTTGATAGCTCAGATACAAAAGGAGAATGAAGACTGAAATGCCCTTCAAAGGAACCAATATCATTATAACAAATCCTCCAGGATACGGTAATAACATCGTGGGCAACAGCAAGGAGACGTCCTTCAAAATTATAAAAACGAATATCCTTCATTACCCTTCCTCCTAGTAAATTCCTTCCAGATATTTTGGCGTAAAACGACATGTTATAGACAAATCTCCTCCGACCCCTGGTATTACTTTTATGTGATTACACCCTTGCTCCAATTCAAAAGAATGAAGAAAGGTATCATCAGAAATTAAGTGGATCATATTTCCGCGAAGATTGGATTCCACTCTTCTTTCTGGAAAATCAATCCAAACCTCTTCCTCCTTTTCCAAAGGAACTGTCAAAGAAAACAATTGTTTTTTTCCTGTTGACGTGGTATTAATAATTTGTATTCCCTCCGTCCCTTTTTGTAATGATTTTATTACAAGAACAGGTTGAATGGATAAATCTCCCGAATTAAATATATCCTTTTCCGTAATTCTTTCGGTAAAGACCATAGGCAACACGAAGGGGCTATCGATCCGATCAATTCGTTCGAACACCCCTTTTTCCCTTTCATGTTCTTCCATAAATGCCGGATCGTCACAGACAAACTGTAATACAAGCTTTGAAAAAACAGGAGTTCGCTCCACTTCCTCCCATTCCGTGCAGCGACAAGAAATCAATCTGGTTTTTCCGTTGCTTCGTATTGTAAATATTCCCGGATAATAAAGAATTTTGGACATTCTGGACAGTTCCCGTCCCAAACCTTCCTTCATAATCAAATCCAGAGAAACAGTAATGGTTCTTGGTTCGTCTGTGGCAGAAAGGGTTTCCTGACCGTGACAATCAGCGTACCGTACCGTTTCAAATTTCCGATCAGGCAATCCAAGGCCTAAAACAGATAGAACTTTACATGGTTTTCTATGAAGATGGATGACTCCTTTTTCGTTTTGAAATTGAAATTCAAGCATTATCTCACTCCTCTCAGACGATTTACCTGTTCTCTTGCCCGTACAGTACGGAGCTGATCTGCAACAGAACCCGAAACAGATTGAAATTGATAAGTAGTGTTATAATGATTCACATTGGTAACACCCTTTACAGCTGTACTCGCTCCTGATAATCTTCCTGTCATAGGAAGCAGATTAATTCCGCTTTTCACAGTTGACGTACCATTGCTTCCCTGAAAAAAATTAGCAGGAACAGATACGCCGGAAGTTTCCAATCTTCCGCTGATTAATGATCCGATTCCACTGATTCCGTTTAAAACATATTGTTTTGCAGATGCAACCAAACCGCTGACCAAAGAGGAAATATTCTGATAAAGTGCAGATGCCATAGAAGAAATTCCATCCCAAATTCCGGAGGCGAGATTTTTTCCGGCTTCCACCATACCGGAATAACCGCTTTTTACCTTTTCCACAGCCTGACTGATCAGGGTCGTCAAACCGGCAAGAACTTTACCTGTAATTGAACCTACTGCAGTTACAATTCCGCTGAAAAAAGCAAGTGCACCGGTCAGCATTTCAGGTGCAGAATTAATGACTGTCCTCACAACCGAACCAATCAAATTACTTAATGCAATCATACAGGATGTTGCAACTTGCATTGCTGCTGTTTGTAATCCCTGAAAAAAATTCTGTGCAGAGATCAACAGCTCTTGTGCTCGACTTGCTAAAGTTGTAACAACATTTGAGACAAATTGCCCCAAAGTACGAAATGCAAATTCTCCCACATTACTTGCTGCAACACCCAATCCTTCCAACCAGATAACGGCTGCCGCAGCCAACGACTCAGCAGAAGTAAGCAGGTGTCTTACAATGCGTTCTGTCAATTCAGTAAAAATACCAATTACATTTTCAATTGCATTTCTTGCCAATGTGGCAAGTCCTTTTAATCCTGCAATAAAATCATCGGTGTTTAATTCGGTAGAAATCACAATTGAACCGTCACTCATAACATCAACCTTTCCGCTCACATATTTTTTCTGTTTTCATCGTGAGCAAATCAAAACAGGGTTTCCAACGCTTCCGCTGCATCTGTTTCTGAAGGTAAGCTATAGAAGCCTTTCAATTTTTTATAATATCTTTTTTGAGCAGGATCGGAAACCTTGGATAAATTCACTTCTCTTGCACAAAGAACTTCAGAAAACCGGCTGTTTTCGTCCAAACCGGAAAACAGTGCCAAAAATTGATACCAATGAAGAGAAACAGATGACAAATCAATGCCATATTGACTGTAGAATGCCGCATAAATCAGATCTGCATCATAATAAAAACTATAATTAGGTTTTGTTTTTCCTCCGTCCCTTTTTATACCTTTTTCTCCTGTGTAGAATGAAAAAATTCCTTTCATGGCCCCCTCAAAAGAGGGAGGCAGAGTCTGATAACAAAGAGCTAACAGGTCTGCCGCTAAAATAACAGGATTTTTTTCCTGCTCCATTAAAATACTGCATTTTACCCAAATTCTAAAATCTGTATTGATTGGATATTCCTTGCCGTCAATCCGAATGGAATCCGGCAATTTTTCTGTCCAAAAATTCATGCTGTTTCCTCATTTTTCAGCGTTTTTGCATACTTATTCATTGAACGAAGAAGAAGGGTAAATGCCTTTGTACAAAGGGAAAGGCTTTTGGTTTCTCCAAACATTTTTTTGGAACTTCCTTCTCCAAACAAACAGTCAAACAAGGAAAAAAACAATTGGCATACCTGACTTAACTGTGCAGAGGGAGCGAGCTCACGATTTAAACTCTTGATGCCTTCTTCATAATCAGAAACCGCCTTCTCATAACGAAAAACAAAATCAACATCTGACAAATCAATTGTCTGACTAAAGTCTCCGAATTGATATTTCATCATTTTCATATTACTCACCTGCCTATTGTTCCGTAAATGTCGCAACATCATTTAAAATGGTTACATAACCAAATTTTTTCTCTCCCTTTGCACGAAATGCTCCGGTATAGATATAGGCATCCGTACCATCCCCTTCGCTGTCTGGAATAACTGCAAAATCCCGCATAATAGCAGGATAACTTCCGCCCTCACGAGGCAATGCAAGATCAACCATAATCAAACTTCTGATGGCATCATCTCCAATCAACTCGCAATCGGTAAGTGTCACAATATCTCCATGTACAGGGTCATCGGCATAACGGTCAAATTCGTAAGTTACAGAAGGGCTATATCCCGTTACATCCGTTTCTTCAAACATTTCATCCACGTACTGACGGCTGTATTCTTTCGGATTTTTTTCAGTTTCCAATTTTGTAAAACCTTTCATCCTGTAAAAGGTTGTTTTTTCACCCTCGGGCACACCGTAAAATGCCAATTTTTTTGCTCTTTGTACGATTGTTCCTTTCATGATTTTCCTCCTAATCCTGATAATATTCCAATTCACATTGGATTTGATATCTCGCGCAATTCCCATCACCGTCTAACAAATAACCGTGAGAAAGAGCTTTGATGCTTTGTGCTCTTTTTCCCTCTCCCAGCTCTGGAAAATGTCCTTTTTCCGTTTCTTGTTCCAACCACTGAGAAAATTGCTGATAGAATTGATGATTCAAAGCAGTTTGAGAAGTACCGTAAGGAAGTCTTGCTCCAAAAACAAACTCATATCTTCTGATACTTCCTCCATCTGCATACTTACGAACCACTTCTGATACAGGTACCCCCTCTAACATATACCCATACAAGGTGTCATCCAAATAATCAAGATGAATACACCCATCTGTCAAATAAGGGCACTGTTCAATAAATGTTTTGATTTGTTCTAAAATACTCATTTTGCTTTTCCTCCCGCCATACGGGCTAGGGTCTGTACAATCATTTTACAGCAATCCACCTTCATTCTTTCAAACCAACGGGAGCCTCTCAAACCGCCCCCATGACTTTTTAAAGGAACGGCAGTCAGAATCTTAGAATTCTTTCCTACCATTAAATAACCGTAATATTGATATCTGGCATAAGGCATTCCCCATTTTACAAACCCTACTGAAGGGTTCGAGGCACGCCCGCTTCGTTCCAAATACCCTTCTCTTTTAGGAACATAAGGGCGGCACCGAAGCTCCACTTCACTGTCTAATTTTTTGTGAATAATACCATTTGGGGACAGTCCCGTTTCATCTAATATTTTCCCGATTGCCTTCATTGTAATCTTATATGCAATCATTGACACACCACCTTATAGTGCCATAACCCTCCTGAACCTCGTCTGTTATCCGTTACAGAGCGAACCAGAAAAGAGCTTTGAAACAAAAGTGAGTCCCAATCTGCATCTGCTTCCCCCATTACCATTCTATCACCCGGTTTAATGAAAAGCTCTGTTTTTGCAGGAATCCGAACAACCAAATGGTTGTCCGGCTCCATTCCCAAAGAAAAAGGAGAGGATTGATGCACTTGTACAGCAGAAACACCCTTCAATACAACAGGAGTCCATGTCTCCTTCTTGTTTTCTGTTTCCTTATGAAAGAAGGTTACCGTTTGCTTTAGTTCCATGCTACTCCTCCTAACATCCTCGGTACAAATAAGAGGGTTCTAAATAAAGTCGCACCGTCTGTCTCAAACTTCTGCTCAACCCTTCATCCTGATAAGTAACACTGTATCCATCTACACTTTCAGCCCGAATTCCATCTCGGTTCAATCGAGAATAAATCACCTCACTGACAGCACAAAGGGCATCAGCAACACCGGGAGTTTCATTGGTTAATCTGTCAAAGGTCAAACGATTCAATGCAGCTTGAGCGGCAGCTGCCACAGAAAGAAAGCTGTCGCTGTCCGGGATTTTTCTGCCATGAAAAATATCGGTATAATAAGTAAAATCCGCGTACATACAGCACTCCTCCTTTAAGCTACTGTGTGGAGGTACACACCTTTTTTCTTGTTGTCCAGAACAAATGCATCATGATACAGACGGAACTGGAATTTCCATGCATCCTTTTCCTGATTCTGGTCAGGAGTAAAGATTTTGGGAATCATCACCTTTTTCACCTGAACAACAGAGGGAGGATACACAATCATAAAATTAATATCCTTTGCATCGCTCGCCTTGGTATACCCCCACTCGGAAGAACCGTCGTTAATCGTGGTCTTGCTATAAAAACGTCCCTTGGGAACGTATTTTACCACCATGTCATTGTAAGTGGTCAACACAGTATTTACATTCCCCTCGCTTGTCCAAGTACGGGTTAACGCACTGTTCAAAAG
>JAZQHN010000290.1:0-1903 GCA_045540615.1 Clostridia bacterium | reverse complement strand
ACCGGACAACACATCCTCTGCCGTCTTTTCAGCAGGCTTTTCCTGAATCCCGATTTCGTTAAAGGGAATTGCTTCAAATTCAGGTAATTTTGTAAATACTTCGCTGTCTTCAGCCAAAGTGAAATCCTTGTTTGCAAAATCTACAAAGTTTTTCTTGTTGCTGATTTCAATATTGTTTTCAAAAGTACCGTTATCAAGAGCAACCTGATCAATGTTGTATCCTGCAGACTGATACTGAACATTATTCTTGATTACATTGTACTTGGGAGAACCTTCTTCGTCTTCCAGAATATTGACCAATTCAGGATAGGTTTCTGCCCAGATTCCTGTCTGATAAGGCATTGCTTCCAAAGTGTTGTACATGGTATCCATGCTGTCATTTGCAGCCATCCAGCCTAATCCTCTGCTATCCAGACGGAAGGGCTGAGAACAGTTAATCATAATGTTGTTTTCAAAGGTGTTATTTCTTCCACCGCCGTAGAGAGCAATCTGTTCAATATTATAGAATACGTTACCGTAAACTTCAGTAGAAGAATGGCAGTCATCCAAATATACTGCACACATCTTCATACCAGTAGCAGTATCAATCATCTTCATATCATGAATGTAGTTATAACGAATCACATTTCCTCTGGTTGTCCAGTTACGGCCTGCATAAATAGCTCCGGTATCGGAAGTATCCTTACATACATCATAAATATTATTGTATTCAATAATCTGATTATTTCCGCCATAGTTAATCGCAATCATCTTCATGTCAGAAATATCATTGTGAGATGCCTTGTTCCCTACACCCTGGAGGTAAATTGCAGGATAGCCGTTTACCAACAATCTCTGCAAGCCCTTGAAGGTACAGTTGGTAACAACACAGTTACCGGGCGTCAAGGTTTCACGAACACCTGCATTGATATTAACACCCCCTGCACCTAAGTTTGTAAAGTTACAATAGGTAACGGTACAGTCATAACAATCTTTTATCATAACGGCATTGCCGCATACTTCATTGAAGTTACAATCCTTGATTGTTACATTTTTGCTTCCGTCAATGGTAATACCGTAATCCAGACCGTTCTGAATGGTTATACCCTCAATGGTGATGTTTTCAGATTTATTTACTGTAATAAAAGGAGTGCTGAAGGTAACAAATTCCATACCGGATTTTGTCATATCAGAAGTCAGATATACATAAAGCATTCCTGTTTCACGGTCTAAGTACCATTCACCGGGTTTACTGATTTCTTCCAACAAATTGAAGAAATAGAACCTTCTGTCAGAAGTTACCCCGTAATGACTGGGATATTCGGTTGAAATCGCATTTTTGTTTTCAAAATCAATGGTACACCAAAGGGTTGCTTCTGCCCAGTCATGCATAAAATAACCAAACATATATACATCATTTGCTTCTTTCCACTTGGAAATTCTTGCATCAGTAGAACGAATGGTAAAGCCTTTTCCCTTATAATTCATAACATTGGAATCTTCCTGATTTCTGGGGTCAACGCTGGGGTCAATTACCTCGTCAACATTCAGATAATCATCATCAGGATATCTTGCCAAAGTCTGTCTTTCTCCGCCTATCAAAAGCTGAGGATCGTTGGGGACTGCAGGATATCCCATACCACGCATACCGATAGAACCATATTCGGTAATTCCTGCATCAGCCATATTTACTTCATACAGGTTGTTTTTTGCTTCTTTGGTTACGATTCTGTCCAAAACAGCAGTATCGGTCACTTTTTTTACAAGACTTTTGTCAATGACATTGGAAGCCAGCAAAGTAACCTTTGCACCATTTTGATTGCGAATAGTCAAATCTTTTTTGTTTTCCACTACCGCAGTTTGCTCTACCTTGTAGGTACCTTCCATCAGATAGATGGTAGTTCCGTTTTCTGCCAACTCACAT
>JAZQHN010000289.1:0-2047 GCA_045540615.1 Clostridia bacterium | reverse complement strand
GAGCAAATTGTGAAGTGTACCCTTACCATTTTATTTGTTGCATTGGCGGCAGGCGGAAAACCTGAGGTGCTTGCGGCACTTGCGACTACTGCTACCACTCTTTCTACCATAGCCAGTTTTTGCTATGTAGGTGTATATTATAAAAAGAGAAAAGAAACGGTTAGTAAAACTGGGGAAAAAGGTCCTTCTGTTTCTAAACTCATCAAGAAGATTTTGATTATTTCTTTGCCCTTTTCTTTGGGATCTGTGGTAACGGCGGTAAATCGTTTGGTGGATACTGCTACCATTACCCGTGGAATTAAATCTGCATTTTATAATGGAATCCCTTCTGTGTTCGGAGGAGAAGGAATATCACTTCCTTCTGCCATGCAATTAAACGATGAAGCCGTGAGACTAACGGGGATTTTATCCAAAAGTGATACCTTGATTAACCTTCCGTTGGCTGTGAATGTAGCATTGGCAACTGTTTTGGTTCCTGCTGTAACCGCAGCTGTAACAAGAGGAGATAAACGGGAGGAACGGGAGAAGATTTCTCTTTCCATGCTTCTTTCTGTTTTGATTGTGGTACCCTGTGCTTTAGGATTTGTGGCTTTAGCACAGCCTATTTATCGTTTCATTTATCCTGCGGCAACGGAAGGATATGAATTGTTGCAGTTAAGTGCTGTTTCGCTTGTGTTTATGGCACTCAATCAGACCATGTACGGTGTGCTCCAAGGAATGGGACGAATTTATCTTCCTGCAATCAGCTTGCTGATTGGATGTACGGTGAAGATTATTTTGAATATCGTTCTGATTCGGATTCCGACTGTTCATATTTACGGTGCTGTAATCAGCTCTATTGTTTGTCAGGGGGTGTCCTTCCTGATTTGTTTGTATCCCTTGCGGGGCTCCATTCAGTTGAAACTTTTGAATCATATTGGAAAGCCTTTGGCAGCAGGAACTTGCATGGGTGGTGCGGCATTTGGAATTTATCAGGGACTGTATTCGGTGCTTCATTCTAATCTGATTGCCCTTGTGACAGCAATCATCGGTGCAGTAGTTGTTTATTTCGGATTGATTGCAGGAATGGGGATTTTAAGCCCTGAAGAATACAGTATGTTGCCCTGCGGTGATAAACTTTATAGCTTATTGCACAAAAAAAACCATTGATTTATTGCTTCTGACTTGTGGTCTGCGACCGCAATGAATTACATTAACGGCTTGAATTGAAATTATAGATTTTATGAACTGTACTAAAGCGCATGAAAAACAATTCAATTCATTTAAAAAGGCTTAGAGTATACCGTCTTTATAGCACCTCACCACCACCTGCGCCCTCAAGGAGAAGCCTTTGATGTTTGGCATCCGGATGATACAGCTTTTATATACGGTTGGTGACGATGATAAAGAGCATGATTTATTTGTAATTATGAAAATATTTTAGAAACGGAACAGAGCTATGAGCAAACAAGATGCAACTAAAGAGAATGTAGTATTTATAATGTTTTTAAGGATCATTGCAGCTTTTGCAGTTATAGTGATACATACAAAAACCTTAACAAACTTTGACACAAAAGGATATTATTTGTTACACTGTTGTATTTTATGGTGCGTTCCAATCTTTTTTATGATATCAGGGTACATTTTTTTGGGATTAAAAACTAATTTGACATATCAAGACGTAAAAAAGAATATTATAAAGTTCTTAGTGACATTATTTACAATAGGTTGGCTTTGTGCTATTCTCCAGCATATTTATGAGGACGGGATTTCGTTTTATACCTTTATATATTCGTTGATAGATGTGCTTGAAGGTAATCTTTGGGCTCATATGTGGTATGTATATTCTATCATTGGTATTTACTTGATTTTTCCGGTGTTGAGTGCTTTTGTAAGCAATAACAGAAAAAATTTATACGTACTAACATTGATTTGCGGAATTATTAATATTGTTTTTGAGAATATTTCTGCGATAGATATTGGATTTGTTTTTCCTTTGTCGGGATATTGCTTTTATGTATTAATGGGGGCAACTTTGTGTGTGATGGAAGAGAAAATTTTAAAGAAG
>JAZQHN010000288.1:0-6923 GCA_045540615.1 Clostridia bacterium | reverse complement strand
CTCTAAATTGGTCAAGCTGGATATTTTGTTAAACGGAGATATGGTAGATGCTATGTCCTTTATCGTTCATGAAGAAAAGGCATACGCACGTGGACGGAGAATTGCTGAAAAATTAAAAGAAGTCATCCCTCGTCAGTTGTTTGAAATTCCCATTCAGGCAGCAATCGGCAGTAAAATCATTGCCCGTGAAACAGTAAAAGCAATGAGAAAGGATGTTCTTGCCAAGTGTTACGGCGGTGACATTACCAGAAAGAAAAAATTATTGGAAAAACAAAAGGAAGGAAAAAAGCGGATGCGTCAAGTGGGCAGCGTAACAGTTCCTCAGGAAGCGTTTATGTCCATCTTGAAACCCGATTAATCATTACTATGAAAGGTCTTTATCTTCACATTCCATTTTGCAACTCAAAATGTCCTTATTGCGACTTTAATTCCTATGCCGGAAAAGAAAAACTGATGCAAGAATATGTGTCAGCAATGATACATCATATTCGACAAAGCAAAGAACAAATTCCAAAAGGATTCGACACAATTTTTATCGGCGGTGGTACTCCCACCGCCCTTTCTGAATCTTTGCTGGAACAATTATTAAAAAATCTACGTAACCTTTTCCCTGATCAGGTTTCAGAGTTTACTGTAGAAGCAAATCCAAAAACACTTACAAGAGACAAAATCAAAGTGTTAAAGGAATACGGTGTAAACAGAATCAGCCTGGGGCTTCAGGCCTGGCAGGATTCTTTGCTAAAAACCATTGGCAGAATCCACACAAGAGCTGATTTTTTGGATAGTGTTAATTTGATTACAAAAAGCGGAATCACCAATATCAATGCAGATGTAATGTACGGTTTACCAGGACAAACTCTCTCAGATTGGACAAACACCTTAGAGGCATTGTCGGAATTAGGACTACCGCACATTTCCTGCTATTCCCTAACCATAGCAGACGGAACCCCATTTGCTAAAAAGCTTCCTGCTCCTTTACCCGATGAAGAAACAGAACGGGAAATGAATCATTTGTCGAAATCGTTGCTGGCAAAAAAAGAGATATTTCGATATGAAATTTCAAATTATGCCAAAACGGGGTTTGAATGCAAGCACAATCTGATTTACTGGAACGGAGAAGAATATGCAGCATTTGGCGCCGGTGCCTGCGGATATCTGAATCAAATCCGTTATATGTGGGAAGAATCTCCGGAGCAATATATCAAACAAGTAACCAATCATTCCATTCAACCGGAAATTCTTGAAACAGTAACAGATCCATTGGGAGAAACCCTAATGCTTCGTTTCCGTCTTACTGAAGGTGTTTTATTTAAGGATATGGAACGTCGCTTTGGACAAAATTGGATAACGCCATACAAAAGCATCATTGAAAAGCACATTTGCGACGGTTTTATTCAAAAAACAAAGAACGGAATTGCATTAACCGACCTTGGATTTGATTTTGCAAATTACGTTATGTCAGATTTTATATAACTGAACAATTCAGACGCGATTTAAGGCACGTTTTTTTCTCCCCGTATCCTAATACATTCTGCAAATTTCAAGTCTGATTTGACCAAATTGAGAGATGTTTTTCAAACACCTCTCTTTTTTATCCAATTTTTGCCTTTTTTTGTGTTATATTTTCCATTTATTTCTAAAATTTGGAATTTTATTAAGGAAAATTTAAAAAAATTTTCAAAATTTTTTATTATTCTGTATCCCGCATGACTACTTGCTTTTTCGTCATGTGTAAGCAACCGTTTTGAAACATTTTTGTAATAAAGGGGTTGACAAATCCCCCATTTTTGAGTTATAATACGCTTTGTTCGAAAAAAACGACAGGAGGTCAAAGTTATGTTGCAGAACAAAACGGCAGAAAAAAACGTTTCTTTTCACAGAATATTTTTCTGTGTGACTGCCGCCATTGTACTTCTGCTGAGTATGATGATCACAACCGGTTTTACCATGATTAAACACGTCACAATCGATGACGGATCGGGAGAACTCAAAACTGCTGTTACCATGAAAGGAACAGTAAGTGATATTTTAGCAGAGCAGAATATTAAAATTAAAAAAGGTGATATAGTAACACCTGCATTGAATTCACAGGTTGTGAGAGATCAGCAGATTTCAATCTTGAGAGCAGCTCAGGTAGTAATGACCATCGACGGTGTATCAAAAACTTATTACTCCGTTGCTCCCAATGTAAAAGAATTTCTTGAGGAAGTAAATATCGTTGTAGGTGAACACGATAAGTTCAATGCCAATATGGCAGATGTTGTTGCAAACGGAATGCAGTTAAACATCGAACGTGTCAACGAATACCGTTATACAGTTGACGAAGCAATTCCCTTTGTAACAAAAGAAACCACAACCTATTCCCTTCCCAAAGGCGAGTACAACATTGTCCAGCAGGGACAAACAGGAATTTTACAAAAACAATATGTTGCTCATTATGAAAATGGGATTAAAGTTTCTGAAGAACTGGTAGGCGAAGCAGTCACCCAGCAGCCTGTTGATGAAATCAAAGAAACAGGTCTTTTGGATGTAGTTGCTACCTCTGCAGGTAACATTGCAGTTCGTGCTACTCATTACATGCAGGCAACAGGATACGACATTGGTTACGAAAGCTGCGGAAAATGGCCGGGAGATCCTCTTTACGGAATTACCGCCACAGGAATCCGTGCAACCTACGGTGTTGTAGCAGTTGACCCCAGAGTGATTCCTTTGGGTTCCAAGCTGTTTATTCAAACCACAGACGGTTCATTCACTTACGGTTATGCTCTGGCTGCCGATACAGGTGGTGCCATCAAAGGTAACAGAATTGATTTGTGCTTTGATTCCAGACAGGATGCCTTGAATTTCGGCAGACGTAATGTAGTTGTCTATGTATTAAATTAAACATGAGATGAACGGATTCATTCGGATCCGTTCATTTTTCCGTTTCTGTAAAAGGAGAATCCACTTATGAATCCATTAGCAAACCCAAAAATCATAAAGCATATTATGCAACAAAACGGCTTACAGTTTAACAAACGCTATGGTCAGAACTTTTTAACAGACAAAGGTGTTTTACATGCTATTGCAGAGGGTGCTGACATCTTCGACAAACAGGTATTGGAAATTGGTCCCGGTTTGGGTACCCTTACCTGGGAGCTGGCTTCAAGAAGCGAAAAGGTTGTTTCAGTTGAAATTGATAAAGGCTTGGCTGACTTGCTCCCCCAAACTCTTCGGGATTTTTCTAATGTAACTGTATTGCATCAGGATATTTTAAAAACAGATTTGAACCAATTGGTTGAAACAGAATTTGGCGGAGTTGCACCCACCTTAGCAGCAAACCTCCCCTATTACATCACCACCCCTATTATCATGTATCTGCTGGAATCGGGAATCTCCTTTCCAAACATTGTCATAATGATTCAAAAAGAGGTGGCGGAACGCATTGCTGCAAAACCAGGTGGCAAGGATTATGGTGTACTGACCATTGCAGTGAATTTTTATGCAGAGCCTGAAATCATTTGTCACGTACCGGCACAATCCTTTATTCCGGCACCAAATGTAGATTCTGTGGTGCTTTCTCTAAAGCCTCGTCCTCACCCTACCTGTAATCCTCAGAATCAGCAAGCATTTTTCACGGTTGTAAAGGCAGCCTTTGCTCAAAGAAGAAAAACCTTGTTGAATTCTTTTTGCGGTGCCGGGTGCTTCAAAGGCTCCAAGCAACAAATTTCTGATGCAATCATCCAATCAGGAATTGAACCAACAATTCGCGGTGAAGCTCTTTCCATGGAAGAACTTTGCCAATTATCAGATGTTTTTTGCGAAAATGATCTAATTTAGTTCTG
The DNA here is from genome assembly GCA_045540615.1 of Clostridia bacterium. Lineage (GTDB taxonomy): Bacteria > Bacillota > Clostridia > HGM11514 > HGM11514 > SIG438. Next base: position 3,099 of record JAZQHN010000288.1, on the reverse strand, counting down.
TTTTTTTCATATTTTTTAGTTTTTTTGATGATTTGTCTAAAAAAAAATAATTTTTTTCAAAAAAGCATTTACAATTTTTGAATTATGTAGTATAATATTAACCAAATGGTGCTTTTTTAGAAAGGAGTTTTATCATGACTAACAATAAAGCAGTACTCACATGGCTGGAAGAAATGAAAGCTATGACCAATCCTGATCAGGTTATCTGGTACACAGGTGAAGAAGATCAGAAAGCAGAATTGAGAAAGCAGGCTGTTGCAGAAGGAACCCTGATTGAGCTGAATCAGGAAAAGCTGCCCGGCTGTTATCTGCACAGAACAAAGGAAAATGACGTTGCTCGTGTAGAAGATCGTACTTTTATCTGCACAACCAACAAAGAAGATGCAGGTCCCATCAACAACTGGATGGCTCCCGCTGATGCTTACAAAATGCTGGGAGATTTATACAAGGATTCCATGAAAGGCAGAACCATGTATGTTGTTCCCTTTATCATGGGTGTTCCCGGTTCTCCCTTTGCTAAGGTTGGAATCGAACTGACCGACAGCATCTATGTTGTACTGAACATGGATATTATGACCCGCGCTGGAAATGTTGCTCTGGAAGAATTGGGTGACAGTGCTGATTTCACAAAATGTCTGCATGCAAGCAAAGACATCAATGCAGATGAAAGATATATCGTTCACTTCCCTGAAGACAATACCATTTGGAGCATCAACTCCAACTATGGTGGTAACGTTTTGCTGGGTAAAAAATGCTTGGCTTTAAGAATTGCAAGCTATCTTGGAAAACAAGAAGGCTGGATGGCAGAACATATGCTCATCTTAGGATTGGAAAATCCTCAAGGTGAAAAGCACTACATTGCTGCTGCATTCCCCAGTGCTTGCGGTAAGACCAACCTGGCTATGCTGATTCCTCCCCTGTCCGGTTACAAAGTAACCACAGTTGGCGATGACATTGCATGGTTGAGAGTCGGTGAAGACGGAAGATTGTGGGCTGTTAACCCTGAAGCAGGTTTCTTCGGTGTTGCTCCCGGAACCTCCTCTAAGACAAACAAAAATGCTCTGGAAACAACCATGAGCAATACTATTTTCACTAACGTTGCTTTGAAACCTGACGGTACCGTTTGGTGGGAAGGTTTGGACGGCGATGTTCCTGAAGAATGCATCGACTGGAAGGGTAATCCCTGGACAAAGGAAATGGGCGAACAAGGCATTAAAGCTGCACATCCCAACTCCAGATTTACTGCTCCTGCGGCTCAATGCCCCTGCATTTCTCCTGAATTCAACAGTCCTGCAGGTGTGCCGATTTCCGCTATCGTATTTGGCGGAAGACGTGCTAAGACCGCTCCCCTGGTATATCAATCCTTTAACTGGCAACATGGTGTATTTGTTGGTGCTACCATGGCTTCTGAAACCACTGCTGCTGCAGCTGGTGCTGTAGGTGTTGTAAGACGTGACCCCATGGCTATGCGTCCCTTCACCGGTTACCACATGGGTGACTATTTCAAACATTGGTTGGAAATGGGTAAAAAGATTCCTAATGCTCCCAAGATTTTCCACGTTAACTGGTTTAAGCAAAACGACCAAGGTAAATTCATTTGGCCCGGATTTGGCGATAACCTGCGCGTTCTGAACTGGATTTTGGATCGTTGCGATGGTAAGGTTGATGCTACCGAAACTGCAATCGGTTATCTGCCCAAAGCAGAAGACCTGGATGTATCTGGTCTGAACCTGTCTGATGAAGTAATGGCAGAACTGCTGTCTGTTGACAAAGAAGCTTGGTTGGAAGATGTTGCAAACCAAAAAGAATTCTTCGCTCCTCTGGGCGACAGAATGCCTGCTGAATTGAAAGAAGAACAGGCTGCATTGGAAGCAAGACTTTCTAAATAATAAAGAACAAGGCAATCACATCCGTGATTGCCTTACTTTTTTCTGAAGGAAGAGGGCGTATCCCCCGTTTCGTTTTTAAATACCTTGCTGAAATAATAAATATCACCAAAGCCACACATTTGCGCAATTTCCTCTATTTTCAAATTGGGAGTTTGCAACAATTGCTTTGCCAGTTCGATTTTCTTCATGGTGATATATCTGGCGGGGGTCACATGATATTCCTGCTTGAACAGTTGGTCAAAATGTCTTCTGGATAATTGTGACAAACAATAGCAATGTTTCAAGCAATCTTCCTGCTTAAAATTCAAATCCAAATATTCTCTTGCCTGAATCATTCGAAAATCGGTGGGAGAATATTTTTTTGACAAATTTCATCAAACATTGCAAACAACCGATAACAATCGCTGAACAGCCCGTTCGTTTCCCCTGAACAGATTCTGTACTGTCGGTCAATCTTCTGAAGCAATTGCACGATTTCCGAATTATGTTTTACTTTCAGGCAAAAGCTATCCGTTTCAACCGATTCCTCTGTGGTAAAGTGAAGAGAATAACTCAAAGAAGGTTCTCGCACCGATACCGAAAAATCGTCTTTTTGATTCAGATAAAAGATGGAATTTCCCTCGATGGAAAACTTCTGATAGCCAAAATCATGCAATTCATCTCCATCAAATGCAATTCCGATAATATGGTCTTTTCTGTTTTTTGCTACCCATTGTTTCATGGAAGAACGGTGCTTTACCACCAATTCTACCGATTTTAACCGCATATTTTGAAATTTCATTCTTTCTCACCCAATCATTACTATATCACACCCCTTCTCTTTTGTCAACAAACAATCTCCACATTTTACAAATTTTCCAAATTCTCCATTGCAACTTTTCTCCTTTTGGGCTATGATAGTATCATCAAAATAACAAAGAAAGGTTGATCCTATGAGCTACGAAGCAATGCGAAAAGAACTGTGGGACTTCTACAAAGAAGGAACAGGAGAACGAGGAGAAGAATTTCGAAAAAAGGTTTATGCCCTGCTGGATCAGAATTACAAGGAAGGCATGAACCCCTACGAAATGAAGATTATGCAATATCAAACCATTGCCGACCAATTTGAACCCGTTTTATTTTACACCTCCCCCTATTACTACGAAACAGGAACCATGTGGGCTCATTGCGACGGCAGCCGCAGATTCCGCGGATTCGACCATGCAGGCGG
>JAZQHN010000287.1:0-5160 GCA_045540615.1 Clostridia bacterium | reverse complement strand
TCAATTCGTCGGCGTACGAGGGTACGGTAGAGTTGAAGTTCTGAAAAAGCAAGCAACCGTCAGGAAAATTCGACATTCTCCTGACGGTTTTTTATTTGTTATTGTAAATATGAAAGAATATGTTTTTTCTTGTTTTATTTTACTTCGCTTGCGGTAGACCGACTTTTTCGACAGTCTGAGCCGTCTGAGGGATTCAGACGGCTGATTTTATGATGGGGGAATGGAATTTCTCCAAACTGCCAAAAGCAATATCACTTGCAGCAGCAAATACCACTCGCCGTTTCGGCGAATAAAACTACATTATCTCATTCCGTATTTTTTCAACACTCTGTCTGCATAAAAGACAGAAATAAAATTCACTGTGGCAAAATAGAAAAACGCCAGTAAAAAGAGGGACAGGAAGGGAACAGAATAAAGTCCCCAAAACAAAAGTCCGATAATCACCAAAATTCCCAAGGTTTGATAAATGTTACTCAATGCCAGCAAAAATGCATTTTTATAAATTTCCAGAACGGTGTATCTTCCTGTAATCATTAACGGATGAATATAAATCTGCATCATCAAAAATACAATAATGATAATGCCCAAAAGTCCTAATAAAATCATGGTAATAACGGAGGGCTGGCTATACAGAATAAATGCATCCAATAGCAGGAAAAGCCAAAGCACCAAATGAATCAGCCACACCAAAAATCCCTGTTTAAAGTGCTGTTTCATGGCTTTTCTGAAATCCGTCCAGATAAAAACAGGACGTTCCTCCGAAATTTCACGGAAAATATACGTCATTCCCGCAGTTGCAGGACCGATGGTAAAAATCGGAATACAACAAAGCAAATACATGACATTCATCTGCATAATGGGAAATAATTTTCGGAAAAACAGTTCTAAAAACAAAAAGAATGGTCTTTTTTTGGGGGCGTTGGGGTCAATTCCTTTTCCCGGTTTGTCATAATTAATAAATCGAAACATAATGATTCTCTCCTGTTCAAAAGTATAAATCCATTATACCACAAACCAATTAACAGGTCAATTCTTTTTCTTTTTTCAAAAAAATTTTGCTTTTTTTGAAATTAGGGGTAGATTTTTGTTGAAAAATAGTGTATAATGAAAGAAGTGCCTATCTCCCGAGCAGGGAGAGTAAGCTGCAAGCACAAGGGAGAAACCAAGAAAACACGGGTTTCGTTTTCTGTTTCGAGTTCAGCGGAGCTGCAAGTACTTTAAACAAAATAAGCAAAAATAGTAAATGATACATAGGAGGTAACTGTTATGGCAACGATTAGTTGTCCCAATTGTAATGCACAGTTGGATGAAAGCAAAAAATTCTGTACAGAATGCGGAACGAAATTAACCGCTCCTGTTGCTGAAGAGGTCAAAGATGAAATTGCAATGCAAGAAACTCAAAAATTCAGTGTAGCAGAAAACAAAAATCTGGAAGAAGCGGTAAAAGCCGTATTCCAAAAGGACGACGAAGAAGACGACAAAAAAGCAAAAAGAAAAGCACGTAAGGAAAAAAAGAAAAAGGAAAAGAAAGAAACTGTTACCGAGGAAGCACAACAGACCATTGTGGATTTTTCCGCTTTGGCAGGCTCCACCTTGGATGGTTCACCCTATGAGCCCATTTCTGCTTGGGGTTACATCGGTATCTGGGCATTGCTTATGATTCCTGTAATCGGTTGGATTTTTGCCATTGTTTGGGCATGCGGGGGATGTCGGAAACTGAACAAAAGAAACTTTGCAAGAGGTTATCTGCTGGTTTTGATGTTGGTGTGCATTTTTGTTGCCTGTGCATTCTTGGCAATTTGGAAAATCGCACCCGCTTGGGTGGATATGGGCGGTTCTGAGCCTGTGGTTGTTGAAGAAGAGATTTATACCGTAGAAGGCACCAAGCCTGCTGAAACAGAAGAAGCTCCCGAATTTGAAGAAGGAGAAAATTCTCTGGTAAGCTACTTGCGTGAAGTAGGAGACGAAATCTGGAACGCATATTATGACAGAAGCTTGCCCGGCGGCGAAGAATTAACCGCTATTTTAGACGAAAACAAAGATGCTTTGCTTGGTTTAGGCTACAGCGAAGAAAGTGTTGATCAGGTGCTCAATATGGTAAACGGTGATTTTGAAGCATTGAGCAGTTTGTTAAATCTAATTGACGGTCAGGAAGCAGAAGCAACCGAACCTGTAGAAGAAGTAACTGAATAATAACAACTTAACCCCGCGGACGTTCCCGTCCCTGGGGTTCTTTTTTTGGAAAACCCCTTGACAAACAAGCAAAAAAATGGGATAATAAATAGGTATATAAATTTTGTTTCGGAGGATTGTTTATGAAGTATGCGGCGGCAGGGATCGTGCTTTTGGGTGCGTTGCTTTCTTATTTGTCCAAGCCTTTATTCCGATGGCTGAAAAAGCAGGAGCCGGAGGATAAGGATGTATTGAAAATGAAAATCGTGGGATTGGGCATTGCGATGATCGGCGTATTACTTTTGTTTATATCGGAAGGAATGTAAGGAGGAAGTTTCTGTGGAACAAAAAAATTTGGAAAAGGTATATAATCCAAAAGAATTTGAAGAAAAAATTTATGAGATGTGGAGTGAAAATGGATATTTCGGTGCCGATCCGTCCAGCGAAAAGCCCGCATTTTCCATTGTCATTCCCCCTCCCAATGTAACAGGTCAGTTGCATATGGGACATGCTCTTAATGTAACATTACAGGATATTTTGATTCGTTATAAAAGAATGTCCGGTTTTGAAACCCTGTGGGTACCCGGCTATGATCATGCGGGGATTGCAACTCAGATTAAAGTAGAAGAAGTACTTCGTAAAGAAGAAGGCTTAACCCGTTATGATTTGGGACGTGAAAAATTCTTAGACCGTGTATGGGATTGGAAAAATAAATACGGAAGCACCATTGTGAATCAGATTAAGAGAATGGGTTGCTCTTGCGATTGGGACAGAGAACGGTTTACCATGGACGAAGGATGCTCAAAAGCTGTTCGCCGTGTATTTGTCAGCTTGTACGAAAAAGACTTGATTTATCAGGGAAACCGTATTATCAACTGGTGCCCCAACTGTATCACTGCTCTTTCTGATGCAGAGGTAGAATATCAGGAGCAGGCAGGCCATTTCTGGCATATCAAGTATCCTGTTAAGGACAGCGACGAATATGTGATTTTAGCAACCACCCGTCCTGAAACTTTGTTGGGTGATACCGCAGTTGCAGTAAACCCCAATGATGAACGGTACAAGCACTTGGTGGGAAAAACTCTCATTCTGCCCTTGGTAGGAAGAGAAATTCCTCTTATTGCAGATGATTATGTAGATATGGAATTTGGTACCGGTGTAGTAAAAATCACTCCTGCTCATGACCCTAACGATTTCGAAGTGGGTCTGCGTCACAATTTAGAGCAGATTAAGGTATTAAATGATGATGCTACCATCAATGAACATGGCGGAAAGTACTGCGGAATGGACAGATATGAAGCCAGAAAACAGATGGTAAAGGATTTGGAAGAACAGGGTCTTTTGGTAGAGGTAGAGGATCACGCTCACAATGTTGGTCAATGCTATCGTTGCGGAACCACCGTAGAACCCATGACCTCCAAGCAGTGGTTTGTAAAAATGGAGCCTCTGGCAAAAGAGGCATTGAGAGTGGTAAAGGACGGCACCATTTCCTTTATTCCCGACCGTTTCTCCAAGACCTACTTAAACTGGATGGAAAATGTGCATGACTGGTGTATCTCCCGTCAGCTTTGGTGGGGACATCGGATTCCTGCATTTTATTGTGAAAAATGCGGAGAAACCACCGTTTCTGAAACGGATATTACCATTTGCCCCAAGTGCGGCGGTCATGTCAAACAGGATGACGACGTATTGGATACCTGGTTTAGCTCTGCTCTGTGGCCCTTCTCCACTTTGGGATGGCCGGAGGATACGGAAGAATTGAAAAAATTCTATCCCACCAGCGTATTGGTTACGGCATACGATATTATTTTCTTCTGGGTTGCCAGAATGATTTTCTCCGGTATGGAGCATAAAAAGGAAATGCCCTTCAAGCACGTGTTTATTCACGGAATTGTTCGTGATGAACAGGGCAGAAAGATGAGTAAATCCTTAGGAAACGGTATTGACCCCCTGAAAGTATTTGATGAATACGGTACTGACGCATTGCGGTTTACTTTAGTCACCGGTAACTCTCCCGGAAATGACATTCGTTTCTCTTGGGATCGTGTGGCATCCAGCCGTAACTTTGCAAATAAGATTTGGAATGCATCCCGTTTTGTGCTGATGAATCTGAATGTTGACAGTTGTGAATTACCTGACGAAAGCGAACTCCAAACAGAAGATAAATGGATTTTGAGTCGTCTGAATAAGGTAGCAGCACAGGTAAACGAAAACTTAGATAACTATGAATTGGGAATTGCTTCTGCAAATCTGTATGACTTTATTTGGGATGAATTCTGCGACTGGTATATTGAATTGGTAAAACCCCGTCTGTATGGGGAAGATCAGACAGCAAACAAAAGTGCACAGCGGGTTCTTTGCTATGTACTCTCTCAAACCTTGTGTTTATTGCATCCCTTTATGCCCTTTATTACCGAAGAAATCTGGCAATGTCTGCCTCACGGGAATGAAGAAAGCATTATGGTTCAGGCATATCCGACCTATTCTGATGCCCTTTCTTTTGAACAGGAAGAAAGCAAAATGGAACAAATCATGCAGATGATTAAGAGCATCCGTAACCTTCGCTCTGAAATGAATGTTCCCCCCTCCCGTAAGGCACAGGTGATGATAGTAACAGAAATGAAGGATGTGTTTGATTCCGCTGCTCCCTTCTTTGAACGGCTGTGCTCTGCAGCAGGATTGACTGTTTTGGCAGACGAAAGCGGAATCCCTGAAGATACCGTATCCGTTGTTATCCCCGGTGCTAAGGCATTCCTTCCTTTGGGCGAATTGGTAGATAAGCAGAAGGAATTGGAACGTCTGGAAAAAGAAAAGGCTCGTTTGAAAGATGAAATCAAGCGGGTAGACGGAAAACTGGCAAATGAAAAGTTTGTTGCCAAAGCACCTGCCCACTTGGTAGAACAAGAACGGGAAAAGAAACAGAAATATCAGGAAATGCTGGATGAAATTTTAGCAAGCATTGCAAAAATGAAATAAAAATTATCCCAC
>JAZQHN010000286.1:0-4704 GCA_045540615.1 Clostridia bacterium | reverse complement strand
GCCATTTCTTCACGGGTAATAGGATCGTCAGGTCTAAAATAACCATCATATCCGGAAACCAAACCTGCTGTTACTGCTGCTGCTACCGAATCTGCATACCATACATCTTCCGAAACATCTTTAAACAGACTGTCTTTTTTGGTTACTGTGATATTCATACTACGAACTACCAATGCTGCAAATTCAGCTCTGGTAATATCACGATCAGGTTCAAAGGTCGTCTCGGTAACACCACTGACAATTCCCTTCTTTGCCATTTCGTTAATGTATTTTTCTGCCCAATGGCCTTCAATATCAGCAAATCCCTTTTTCTGTTCTGAAACAGTTCCGCCTACCGATCCTCCGCCCAATCCGCCGGAGCTGATTACTCCGCCACTACCGGGAGAAGAAGGACCAGAAGGTGTATTGGGAGTATTAGGGATATTGGGAACATCAGGGGAATCAGAATCAGAAGGTGGTGCAGAAGGAAGAACCACATTGCTTCCTACTACAATTTCTCCGCCTTTCTTCATCCACAAAATCAAATCAGCACCATCTCTGACATAGCCATACTCTTTCTTCATGGCAGATGCAGTATCTTCTTTCATTTGAACAAGCAAAGATAATGCTCCATTTTGTACAGCAAACACTTTCTTTTTGCCCATTCCGTGCAATACCATTCTTACAGGTTTGCTGAATTGCGTATCTTCTGTCCCCACAAGGGCAACCAACTCATCTGTTACGGTTGTATTGGCAGAATTGGTTTTGGGACTGCTCAAACTCATTGTTTTCGGAGTTACCGTAGTACCGCTTTCCAATCCCAAAGAATAGGTTACTGTTCCAAAAGAGCCTGTAATAACAGTTTCCCCTACCTTACCGGGAACATTCAGTTCAAATCCGTCTGTTACATCGTTAACTTCCAACTGCCCGCCTTCCAGCATCTCAGGAAGGGTATAATGATTTTCAGTTGCGACTGCAGACAGAATTCTGCTTGCTTCTACCTCATCTAAAATATTTTTGAGTAATGTAGCACCGGAAGTTTTGTCCATTGTCTCAGACATTTTGATTGCGCCTTTTAATTTTTCTATTGCTTCTTCGGAATAGTCTCCCAATTGGGTTCCGGCAGAAGAAGTTTCCACGGCTTTTTTGGCTAACTCTAAATATTTTTCGTAATCAGAATTCTCAATCCGTCCAATCATATCAAAAGGAATTTCCGGGAAATTTTCAGGATATGCAGATTGCGCTAAGGTATAATCACCGCCATCAAAATTCTCAAACAATTCTTTGTTTCTATCGTAAAGAACTGTATTGGTTTGCTTATCATCATATCCGTAAAGAATCAAAGACTTATCATCCAGAGACTGACGAACATATCCTCTGCTTGCAGGCTCATTTTTCACGTAAATCAACAGATTTTCTTTGAAGGTATTACTTTCATTCTGAATGGTAGCACGATTTGTGGTATTGGCAAGCCAGGGCCACTTTGCAATATATAAGGGATTGGTATTGACCTCGAGCAGTTTGTTATGATAACTTCCAACCTCTTCGGCATCCACATTTTCCCCTAAAATGTAATTGGTCCATTTTGCGTTCGTCCACATGTAACAGTAATATGCTTCCGGTGTGTCAATATACAGATTGTTAAAAAATCTATTGTTCTGCCCTGCATGAATTTTATTTGCCTGACAATAATCCAGACCGGGACCGAAAACATTACCGTAAATATCCGTATCTGAGCTTCCGTCATCTGAGAAAAATCCGCAAGGTCTTAAGCTTCCTTCCACACTGCTTCCTAAATTCAGAAAATGATTATATCTGACAATATTTCCATGGTCACGCCAATCACGTCCGGTATAGATTGCACCAACGTCAGTTGCATTGGTCACAACTTCTCTCATAATGTTATATTCAAATACGTTTTCAGAACCACCAAACTGAATGGCAATATATGGTCCTTCGTAAATTTCATTATGGCTCACAGTTGTTCCAACACTATTGGTAATTCTGATTGCGGCAGAATATTCGGTCAACATTGCAAAATTGTTCATTTCATTGTTTTTCACATAGTTATTACAATGAGTCAGAGTTGCTCTGTCCCCACAAGAAGCAATGTTGATAAAGTTGGTTCCTACATGATGAATATGGCAATCCTTGACGCCGTTGTTTGTCCCGCCTGTCATCACAACCCCTGCTAATTCAAAAGAATCGATTTCGCAGTTGTCAATGGTAACATTGTTTCCGCCATTAATTGAAACACCATTTTGTCTAGAACTGGTTAATTCCATTCCTTTTACGGTGATATAAGAAACATCATTCAATTCTATCAGATTCTTATTGAGAGAAGTCACCTTAACAACAGGATTTTTACTCTCTGTCATGGGGTACATATAGAGCATTCCGCTGTGTCTGTCAATGTACCATTCTCCCGGTTCATCAATTTCTTCAAACACATTGAGCACATAGAAGCTTCTGTTTTTACCACCGCTGGCGCCTACAGTTGTATCGTTGGCACCGCCGTAAAGCATCACATCCAGTGCTTCCATAGTATGATTTTTCTGATCCAAGTTCCCATATAAATATTCACAGAACCAGGTTTCTGCCCAATAACCGCCAAAAATCAAATCTTCGATATGATGAGTCCAGCTGTCAATCACATCACTGGAATATTTCATTTTCATCAGGCCTTCACCCTGTCTGTAATCATCAGCAGGATAACGGGTAACATATCCGCGATTTAAAATATCACACAACAGCCAATCTGTAACCATTCCGCTATTGGGATATCTTGCAAGTTGCATCAGTTCACCGTCAAACAAAATCATAGGTGCGCTATAGCTAGATTCTTTTGCCACGTATTTTCCGGGATTCACCATTCCCAGTTCTTCAAGATTTGCCATCACAACCTTGTTTTTGGCGTCTTTGGAACGAAGCTTATTCTTCATCTCATCGCTGACAGGCTCAAACTTTGACCAATCCAAGGTCTTACCGCCGGAAATAATCACCTCTTCTCCGGGATATGCCGCATAGGTAATGGGTTTGTTTTTTGTTCCGCTGTCCTCTGCTGTGAGAGTAAAGGAATTGGTGGGATAATAGGTTCCCTCTCTCAAATAAACGGTAATCCCGCCCTCAGGAATTCTTCCTTGAGATTTATAAAGACGAATGGTATCTCTTGCCTTTTCCAATGTAGCAAAGGGGGCGTCCTTAGAACCGTCATTGGTATCCTTTCCGTCCAATGCAACATAGAGCTCAGAATCTGCTGTAACAACATCCTTAAAGGTAACTTCTAAAAGAGCATCCTTTTTAATAGGTACAAAGTCCGCATCTTTTTCAATTTCTTCTCCGCCGTAAATCAAAGAATCAACGGTTTTCCCATCATCAGGAATGATGGTAAAGAAGAGTTTGTCATTGATGATCAAATCGGTCAATTCCTGTGTCTTTGTAACGGTGTGACCGTTCACAATCATTTTACCGCCTTGGCCTACAGAAATGCTGTTGTCTACATAAATAGATTCTGTTCCTTCGGGAATAAAGACAACCTTAATTTTTGAAGCTTCTGTGGGCTGATGAGTGAATTTCAGACTACTGTCAGTTGTTACCTCTTTTCCGTTGATCAAAAGATAATAAGTGTAGCCCTTCTCGGGAACAATAGTATAAGTATGATTACTCTGTTCTTCAATTCCAACTGCCGAAACCGTCGTTTCCCCTTCCAACAAAGAACCGCAAACCCCTACATCATAAGTTACAACTGCCGCATATTCTCCAACCTGATTTCCACCGGCGATGGGCGTTACATCACTGTAGCAACGAACCGATTTTCCAACATCTCCGCCCAGGATAGAACCAAAAGAAGCTAATTCCTCCGAAAAATCAGGATAGCTATTGTTAAAGGTAGAGCATCCCGAAACCGGCATACTGTTATTATTTCCTACTATACCACCCACTCTCATTCCCTTTGCAACGGGAATGGTAAGAGTGGAATTGACAACAGAAACATTGGTAATTCTACTTCCGTTTCTGATATCCGCTGCAACAAAGCCCACATAAACGCGGGCGTTGTTAGAGCTTGTCAGTTTAAAATGATCCAGAGTCAGATTGGTAAGAGAGCCACCTTCGAACTGACCGAACAAACCTACCATATCAGCATCGTTGCTGATTTCAAGATTTTGAATGGTATGTCCGTTTCCGTCAAAATGACTCGCAATTCCAAGCCCGATGATTCCCCAGCTTTTTCCGGCAATCCCGATTCCGTTTCCGTCTATCGGGTAATCCTTCATATCCAAATCCTTGATGAATTTAAAATATTTCGGTGTTTTATCAATCCCCAAATAATACTTGGCAACATCTGTATTCTCGTTTGTCAATTCAATCAGGTTATAAAAATCTTTTTCTGTTTGAATGAGGAAAGGAGATGTCGAGGTTCCCCGTCCGGAAAAATTTCCATGGGGATCATTTTCAGTAGTGCTCCAGGAAGGATCTTTTTTAAAGGTAATAACCAACTGAGCATCCTTTACAATGGTGACAGAGTTCGCATCAGAATTCAAAGATTCACCATTGTAGGTAATTGTATCAACTACCATTCCTTCTTCAGGTTGAATGGAAAAGCTCAATTTTCCACCCGTAAACAGATTTTCCAAAATACCGGAGCTTATAAATTCCTTTTCATTGGCAATCGCACTTCCGCCTTCCCCTAAAGTAACTGTGTTATTTGTAAGAGGATTTTCTGCA
>JAZQHN010000285.1:0-2026 GCA_045540615.1 Clostridia bacterium | reverse complement strand
ACGGAATTTTGAAAATTCTGCCCGGTGTGGGACACAATGCCTGGGAACAGGCATATGGTGATGATGAACTGACAGATTGGTTGTTGTCTCACAAGAAAAAAAGAAGTACAGAAGAGGTGTAAGTATGACAAAACTGCTTTTGATCAGACACGGGGAAAGCAAAGCCAATGAATTGGGCTTGTATGCCGGTCACGGAGATTTTGAACTTACCGAAAAAGGACAGGAACAAGCAAAGCTGACGGCTGATTTTATCTGCTCTCATTATGCTGTGGATGCCATTTATGCCAGCGATTTGCTGCGTGCTTATCAGACAGCAGAGGCAACGGCAAAAGAGCTGGGAATGGAAATTGTAAAAGACAAGGGGTTGCGTGAAATTTTTGCAGGTGAGTGGGAAGGCCATCCTTTTGATCGGCTTGCAGAAGATTTTAAAAAAGATTATGACATGTGGCTGACTGATATCGGAAATGCCGTTTGCACCGGTGGAGAAAGTGTGAAGGAGCTAAAAGAACGGGTTGTTGGAGCGTTGCAAAGCATTGCAGAGAAAAACGAAGGGAAAACCGTTGTGATTGCTACTCATGCGACCCCGGTCAGAGTGGCACAATGTACCGCACAGGGAATGGAACTCGGTAAACTGAATGAGGTTCCATGGGTAAGCAATGCATCAGTTACGGAAATTATTTATGAGAATGAAAATTGGTCTGTAGGAAAGGTAAGTATGGATGAACATCTTGCCGATCTGAGAACAGAGCTTCCAAAAAATGTATAAGCGTGAAAGGATGAATGATATTATGAAAATAGCAGTTACTTATGAAAACGGACAGGTTTTTCAGCATTTTGGTCATACAGAAGCATTTAAAATCTATGAAATAGAAAAGGGAGTGGTGATTTCTTCCGAAGTGATTCCAACCAACGGAAGCGGTCATGGTGCATTGGCAGGAATGTTAAAAGAGCTTGGGGTTTCGGTTTTGATTTGCGGTGGAATCGGAGCAGGGGCACAGATTGCCCTTTGTGAAGCAAAGATTCAGTTGTTTGGCGGGGTGCATGGTGATGCAGACCATGCTGTGGAAGCGTTCCTTTCAGACAGTCTTGTTTATGATCCCGCAGCAAAGTGCGATCATCATGATCATGAGCATGGAGAAGGACATACTTGCGGTAATCACGGTTGCGGCGGTCACTGCCATTAAAATTGCGTTCCGGAAATGAGGAAGACGGATGAAAATCACTGTTCTTGCGGAAAATAATTGTTTTGACGGTTCATATGCTACGGAACACGGTTTGTCTCTTTTTGTTCAAACAGAGGAAACAACCTTTCTTTTTGATATGGGGCAGACGGATTTGTTTGTCAAAAATGCAAAGAAGTTGGGCATTGATTTGAATACGGTGGATTTTGCTGTTTTGTCCCACGGTCATTATGACCATGGAGGAGGCTTGGAGCACTTTTTAAAGCTGAATTCTCATGCACCTGTTTATTTGAGTAAGAATGCTTTTGGAGAGTACTACAACGGAACAGAAAAATATATAGGTTTAAATCAAAAGTTGCAACATCATTCAAGATTGATACAAACGGAGGATATTGATAGGATTGATGAGCAAATCAGCTTGTTTTCCTGCAATCAGAAGGAGAGATGCTATTCTGTTCCGCCTCACGGTCTCACTATGAAACAAGAGGGAGAGTATTTATCGGATTTGTTTTTGCATGAACAATATTTGTTGATAGAAACAAAGGGAAAACGGGTATTGTTCAGCGGATGTTCCCACAAAGGAATTTTGAATATTGTCAATTGGTTTCAACCCGATGTTTTGATTGGCGGATTTCATTTCTCCAAGCTTCCTTTGAATGAAATCTTGCGAGATTATGCAAAGCAGCTAAATGCATATTCTACAGAATTTTATACCTGTCATTGTACGGGATATGAACAGTATGAGTTTATGAAACAAGAAATGAAACATTTGCACTATCTTTGTACGGGAGATTGTATCATAATATGAAAGGGAAAGGGATGTGAAGGGATGTGGATTCACATCC
>JAZQHN010000284.1:0-3774 GCA_045540615.1 Clostridia bacterium | reverse complement strand
CCTTTTCATCATTTTTGAAAGTACATTCTACATAACCGCCTTCTAAAACAGTTCCGTCTTCTATATATTCCCCATATCTGCGAATAAAGCTTCCTGTTGCAACCAAACGGCAGATTACTTCCAAGCCATGACCAAAAACTGTGGCAGGAAGAACTTCCATAGTTGCATTTTCAACATCAGCACTTACATAATGGGTTTTAATCCCTGCTTCCTTTAACAAATCAAAATAGTGAACAGAGGTTCTCAAGTTTGCTTTTCCGATTCCTTCAATTGTCAGACCAACGCTGTTTTCACCCGGATCAAATACGCCGTCTTTTCCGGTACAATCATCTTTGAACTTCAGCATTACGTTGCCGTTATCCAAACCATAAACATCCTTTGTTTTACCTTCATAAATCTTTTTCATAAAGCAGGACTCCTTTTCGAGTAAATTCAATTTTTACATTATATATGATAGCACATATAAAAAGAAATTTCAATATTTTCTTTTAAAAAAATTGAAAAAATGGCAGATGTAATAATAAAAAAGGATTTTTTTTACCCGAAAAATGATAGATTGAACAAAAGAAAAAAGACGGAACTGACCAATATCAGTTCCGCTTTTTAACATGAGATTATCAATAAACTTCGTTCAACTCGGTTATTCCGTCAATTTTGAAAGAAAATGCCGGAGATGAAGAAATCTCCGATTCTAAAAATGTCCCATTTTGGATATATTCTTTACCTTGATAGATTTCTTTCAAAGCTTCGGTAGCTGTTGTGGAAATTGTTTCATCATCCACCTTCCAGGTAGTAATATCAAACACATGCAAATCACCGTTTCTCAATGCCAGCTCTGTTTTTTCCACTGCTTCTTTGGTTCCTTTTGCGACCGCGCTCTGGTTTAATTCTGTAATCATAACAGAATCTTCTGCGTAACCG
Organism: Clostridia bacterium; assembly: GCA_045540615.1. Taxonomy (GTDB): domain Bacteria; phylum Bacillota; class Clostridia; order HGM11514; family HGM11514; genus SIG438. The sequence continues at coordinate 2,853 of JAZQHN010000284.1, read as the reverse complement.
CCTGACCAATCAACCGGAATCTGTTCTCCATCCATTACGCTTTTTACCGCATCTGTTATATATGGTTCCCAATTAATTGCTGCTGAAGTTAGAGCCTGGGTAGGAGCAATTTCAAGTAAAGAAACATAGCAGCCTACAACCGGAATTTTTGCTTCTTCGCAAATCGACGCAACCGCGTTAATATGACTATGCTGACCAATCAATACACATCCGTTATCAATTAATTCCCTTGCTGTTTCCTGTTCCAATTCCTCATCTGCCCATGCACCCACATATTTCACATCCATGGTTACTGATTTGCAAACAGATTTTGCACCTAAATAAAACGCAGTATATCCGGAAACCACCTCAGGGGAAGAAAAGGCAGCTACATATCCCATTTTGGCTTCTTCGGGTTTTAATGTTCCTTTTTCAATCATTTCATTTAATTTCATCCCTGCTACAACGCCGGAAACATAGCGGGACTCATGAACTTTTTGAAAGAAATTATGCACATTTTCCAATTCACAGCTTTCTGCTTTGTTTCCTGAAAAATGACAGAACTGAACATCCGGATATTCGATTGCAGCCTGAATGATATATTCTTCATGACCATAGCTGTTGGAAAAAATAACATCACAGCCTTTATCAGCAAGATCAACTGCCGCATCATAGGCTTCTTCATTTTCAGCAACATTCCATTTGAATACCAAACGACTTTCGTCCAGTCCTAATGTTTCCATCATTGCCATAGCGGCTTCATAATGGGCATAAGTATATCCTTGATTTTTATCACCAACAAAGACAAATCCCACTTTCATTGCGGTATCATATCCCTTTTCTTCGGGTTCTGTCTGTCTTGAACCAAAACCGCAGGCAGAAAAAGAACAAAGCAACACAACTGCCAAACAAAATGCAAGTATTTTTTTCACATGTGATTCCTCCCAACCTATCATAATAGTTCTAAAATTTCTTATTGTTTCCAGTATATCAAAAAAATCAAAAAATTACAATAGTTATTTCTGATAAAATTGTAAATATTGTTCTAAAAAGGGCAATAAAATCTCTTCCATTTCTTCGTAAGAAAGAGCAGAATTCACTCTGCCTTTTAAGGATGCACTGCCACGAAGCCCTTTCAAGTACCAGCATACATGCTTTCTCGATTCCAAGATACCAATATGAGCTCCTTTATGCTCTATCAACATAGCAGTATGCTCCAATGCCATTTTAATCCGTTCCGTTGCTGTAGGAGGTTTTCCTCCTTCCAGTTCTCTGAAAATCCAAGGATTTCCCATAGCACCTCTGCCAATCATTACTCCGTCACACTTTGTTATTTCAAGGATTTTCCGATAGCTTTCACAATCTGCCACATCACCGTTTGCAATTACAGGAACAGAAACCGTCTCTTTAATTTTTGCAATTTCTTCCCAATTTGCATGTCCTCCATACTGCTGGGCTCTGGTTCTTCCGTGAACACAAATAGCATCCACTCCCGCATCTTCCAATATTTTTGCTACAGTAATGCCATTGATTTCTTCCCAACCTAATCGAATTTTTGCCGTTACAGGACAATCAACCGCTTTTTTTACCGCTTTTACAATCTCCCCACACAGTTCGGGAGTTTTCAAAAGTGCACTCCCGTCTCCATTATTGGCAACTTTGGGAGCCGGACAACCCATATTAATATCTATAACATTTGCTCCCTGCTCACGTACATAAATTGCTCCTTGAGCCATAATTTCCGGTTCGTGCCCGAAAATTTGTACAGCAAAGGGAGTTTCGCCTTCGTGATACAACAAGCCTTTCGTCTTTTTATCCCCAAAAGACAATGCTTTAGTACTGATCATTTCAGAATAAGTCATTCTGACCCCAAATCGTCTGCAGATAATTCGAAACGGGTAATCTGTGACTCCTGCCATGGGAGCAAGAAGGAGCGGTGATTTTTTTAATAATCCCCTCATCCTTTTTTCCTCTGACAGGGAGATGTAAAATATCCTTCCAAATTCAAATACCACACACCCGGTTCTTTTTGTAAAAATTCTAATTTATTCAACAGCTCCGAAAGAGATTCGTTTTTACAGACAACCTGCTTTGCTCCCTGCAAATCTACTTTATTTAAAATTGCCTTTCCAATAAAAAACGCAAGTTCCCAATCTGCTTCATTTGTTGTAATCACTTCTATAATTTCTGCCGTCTCACCATTTTGAAGATAAAGTCCCATACCTGCAAACCCATCTTCATCTGCAGTCATAATTCCCGTTTGAGGAGTCAGAATCAATTCTTTTCCATGGTTTTCAAGACAATGCTTTATCTCATAATAATCCTCCGGAATCGCCGGTCTGATTCGAAACACAGATATCCTTCCCTTCTCTTAACAAGTAATAACTAAAAATCCGCACACAATCGTGTACGGATTTTGTTGGTGCAGAAGACGGGACTTGAACCCGTACGACCTTACGGTCACTACCCCCTCAAAGTAGCGTGTCTGCCAATTCCACCACTCCTGCATGCAACAGAAATAGTATATCAGTATTTTGAGAATTTGTCAAGTCCCTTTTGCAATTTTTTTATGATTTTTTTAATTTTTCAGCGGAATTCCATTTGCGTCTGTTTTATCATCAGTTGCTAAGATCATGATTCCTTCTACCAACCCCCATATTCCCATAGCACCGGCACCGATTCCGCAAGTCAATAAGCTAACCAGTAACTGAACCAAAGCACGCTTCTGGAATCCTAAATAAAAATTATGAATTCCCAGACCGCCAAGGAAAATACCAAGCAATCCTGCTACAAGCTTTGATTTTTGGTTGGAGTTGGTTGCACATCCCTGTAAGCTTACACCACAATTGGTGCAAAATGTAGCATTTGACTGAG
>JAZQHN010000283.1:0-3760 GCA_045540615.1 Clostridia bacterium | reverse complement strand
TCTTGGTCATTATCCTACTGCAAAGCATTGGCATAATGTAAATCCTGATGGACTTCACTTTACAATTTCCGATACCGGTTGGGGTAAAGCACTTTGGGGTAAGCTCTACGGTCAATGGCTTTGTGAAGCAGCAACATTTACCTATGATTTCGACAGATTCCATTCAGAGGATATCTTGCCGATGTTTGCCAAATATAACATCACAACTTTCTGTGCTCCTCCTACAATGTATCGTTTCTTTATCAAAGAAGATTTGACAAAATATGATCTTTCCTCTATTGAGTATGCAACGACTGCGGGGGAAGCATTAAATCCTGAAGTATTTAATCAGTTTAAAAAAGCAACAGGACTTACCATCATGGAAGGCTTTGGACAGACAGAAACAACACTTTCTATTGCAAACTTTGTCGGTTCTAAACCGAAAATTGGTTCCATGGGCAGACCCAGCCCTCTATACGATGTTGTTGTTTTGGATCCTGACGGAAACGAATGTAAAACCGGTGATACAGGTGAAATCTGTATCCGTGTAAAAGACGACATTCCTTGCGGCCTCTTCATCGGTTATTATCTTGATGAAGAAAAAACAAAGGAAGTTTGGCATGACGGATATTATCATACAGGGGACCAAGCAACCATGGACGAAGACGGATACCTTTGGTATGTAGGCAGAATCGATGATGTAATCAAATCATCCGGTTATCGTATCGGACCTTTTGAAATTGAAAGTGTTATCATGGAGCTTCCTTATGTTTTGGAATGTGCTATCACCCCTGTTCCCGATGAAGTTCGCGGGCAAATTGTTAAAGCTACGATCGTATTGGTAAAGGGGAACGAAGGAACAGATGAACTTAAAAAAGAAGTTCAGGAATACGTAAAAACCCATACAGCACCTTACAAATATCCGAGAATTGTGCAATTTGTTGATGAGCTTCCCAAAACCATCAGCGGTAAAGTAAGACGTGTGGAAATTCGTAAAAACGATTTGGAAAAATTGAATCAGTAATAAAGATGGGGATGTAAAAAAGTCCAGAATGCAAAAAGGTTGAAACATCCTTCATAAAAGATAGCTACAAGTTGAAAATAATGAACTGAATGTAGAAAAATCCCACTGAAATGGGATTTTTCTTCGTTTTACAACCTTTTTGCTACGAAAAAACATCGCCTCTCGTCGTATCTATACACGGCTTCGGGCGTGACAAACGGGATGATAATCCCGTTGTTAGGTTTTTTCGTTCTGAACATTTTTTCCTATCCCCAACAAAGAAGGTGTTATCATAAATTTACAGTCCCCACTTTTTATATTTGGAACAAAAAGTGACATTTTGACATGTTTTAGTGACAAAATGACATTGAATTCTCCGTCAATTTCTGATATACTAAAAAAAGAAAAGAAAAAGGAGTGTCCAACAATGAATCAATTGCCATTTTTCAAGCACCGTTGGGGTGTATTTACACACTTTTTATACGGAACTCCCAGCGGTCTTGTTCACGACCACGGACAAAATCCCGACTGGAATAAAAGAACAGAACTTTTAGATGTAGAAAAAGTTGCTTATCAGCTTCGCCAAATGGGAGCACAGTACTATTTCATTACCCTGATGCAGGGCAGAAAATTCATGTTGGCTCCTAACAAAACCTTCGACGAAATTGTAGGAACGCTTCCGGGCGAAGCTTGCTCGAAAAGAGATGTGGTTGCAGATTTGATTCGGGCATTAAAGCCCTACAACATCGACTTGTGCCTGTATTACACAGGTGACGGTCCTTACCAGGACAAGGAAATCGGAGAAAAATTCGGTTTTATTGAGCCGAGAGAATTGGTTACCAAAGAATTTGTCACCCGTTGGGCAAGCGTTTTGAAGGAGTACAGTCTCCGATACGGTGACAACATCAAAGCATGGTGGATTGATGGTTGTTATGACCGGTGGAGCTACAATGACGAATTGTTGGATCTTTACCGTCAAGCGGTAAAAGCAGGAAATCCTGACACTGCAGTTTCTTTTAATAATGGTGTTAAACCCTATCTTTCCAAATGGGGACCTTGTGATTTCACTGCAGGAGAATTTAATGATTTTACCTATTTCCCTAAAGAAAACGAAGTGCCCGGGTTGAAAACTCAGATTCTGGCACCTATCGGTGTTCGGAATGACGGAAGAACAGAATGGGGTGCCTGGAATTGCCCCGGAGTGAAACGCGACCGCACATATCTGAAAGATTACATACAAAAAGTCAATCAGGCAGGTGGGATGGTAACAATAGATATTCATATTAATCCTGACGGTTCTTTTGACCAAGATCAGGCAGAAACATTAAAAGGAATATAAAATATAGAACATCTTTTACAGTCAAGAAAAAGTTTGTAAATAAAACTAGGAGGTTTTACTATGATCAAAATCACTTTTTTAGGTGCAGGAAGTACTGTGTTTGCAAAAAATGTTTTGGGAGATTGTTTATGCACAAAAGAAATTGCTCCTCACTTGGAAATCGCTCTTTATGACATTGACTCGGAACGTCTTGAAGATTCAGAAAATTTGATTCAGTCCCTCAACAAGACATACAATCAGAGTCAGGCAGTCATAAAAAGCTATTGCGGTCCGGAACAACGCAAGGAAGCTCTCAGAGGTGCTGATTTCATCATCAATGCCGTTCAGATTGGCGGATATGAACCAAGTACCGTAATAGACTTTGAAATTCCTAAAAAATACGGTCTTCGTCAAACCATTGCGGACACGGTGGGAATCGGTGGAATTTTCAGAGCCCTTCGCACCATTCCTTTCTTACGTGAATGTGCGGAAGAAATTGAACAGGTATGCCCCAATGCATGGTTTATCAATTATACTAACCCCATGGCAATGCTGTCAAACTTCATGCAACGATATACCAATGTAAAGACGGTGGGCTTGTGTCATAGTGTTCAAAACTGCTCTAAAAACCTTTTGAAGGCATTGGATATTGAATCAGAAGGCACTTATGACCTGATTGCAGGAATCAATCATATGGGATGGCTTTTGGATATTCGTGACAAAAACGGAAAGGATTTATATCCCTTAATCAGAGAGCGTGCCGCAGCAAAAAATGCTTCTGAAAAGCATAAGGATATGGTACGGTATGAATACATCAGAAGATTAGGCTATTACTGCACAGAAAGCAGCGAGCATAACGCAGAATACAATCCCTTCTTTATCAAACAACGGTATCCTGAATTGATTGAAAACTACAACATTCCTTTGGACGAATATCCCCGTCGCTGTATCAAACAGATCGAAGATTGGGCAAAACAAAGAGAAGAATTGTTTAACGGCGGTAATATTACCCATGAAAGAACAGAAGAATATGCTTCCTATATTATTCATGCTATGTTTACAAACATCCCCTTCCGTCTGGGTGGAAATGTGTTAAACAAAGGACTCATCACCAATCTTCCCTCCATTGCGACAGTAGAAGTTCCCTGTATGGTAGACTCTCAAGGGGTTACTCCTACTTATGTGGGTGACTTACCCTTGCAGTTGGCTGCAATGAACAGCAGCAACATCTATCCTCAGCTGTTAACGGTTGAGGCAGCTGTAACAGGAAACCGAGAAACCTTGTATCAGGCGGCCATGATGGAACCTCATACTGCTGCTGAACTTTCTGTTGATGATATTGTTGCAATGTGTGACGAAATGATAGAAGCACATAACAAAACAGGATTCCTTAACTTTTAAACAAAATAAAGAGCCGTCAAGAAAAAAATCTTGACGGCTTTTCACATCATTTCTTACAC
>JAZQHN010000282.1:0-3192 GCA_045540615.1 Clostridia bacterium | reverse complement strand
CACCGATATCACAGGTAACCACTTCAATTCCTACCAAGGAACCTGCTTTTTTCGCTTCTGCAGCACGCATTTCACGAAGCTCATCAGGCTGAATCACCACATGGCCTAAATTTCCGTTTGCTACATGACAAACCGTTACCTTATCTCCTCTTGCAACACATTTTGCCAGAGTCCCTGCACAGTTAATCTCTATATCATCCGGATGACAACCAATCGCTAATACATTCATTTCCGGTTCCTCCTCAATTATGCTTTTCCGCTACTACCGAACAATCTCATCTTTTGTCTTACTACTTCGTAAACAGTATTCTTTGCAACTTCCAAAGCAATTTCAAAGCTTACATTTTCTTCCAAAGCAATATTATATGCCTTTAATGCTGCAATACACATTTCGGTACAAATATTAACCTTTCTGATACCATTTTTAATAGTATTTCTGAAATCGTCCTCAGATAAACCGCTTCCACCATGGAGAACCAAAGGTTTTTTACTGATTTTATAAATATCAGCCAGACGACCGATATCAAGCTTTGGTTTGGATTTATACTGACCGTGAGCAGTTCCGATCGCAATTGCCAATGCATCAATGTCTGCTCTTTCAATAAAGTCATTGACCTGCTCCACATTAGTGTACTGTGCTTCGTGACCATCGTCACCGCCACCTTCTGCACCGCCTACATGACCAAGCTCTGCTTCGACACTTACTCCCAACGCGTGAGCAACACGGCTGATTTCTCTGGTGTTGGCAATGTTTTCTTCATAAGGAAGGGCACTACCGTCATACATAACAGAAGTAAATCCGTGACGCATTACGTTAACAATTTTAGCATAATCAGTACCATGGTCAAAGTGCAAACAAACAGGCACACGAGCATCGTCTGCAATTTTTTTCATAATCAAAGCCGCATATTCAAAAGGAACACTGGGAAGATGAACTTCAGCGACCCCTAAAATCAACGGGGAATTTTCCGCTTCCGCCGCATCAATAATACCGCGAGCCATTTCAAGGTTCAGCATATTAAACATACCAACCCCGTATTTTCCTCTTTCGGCTTCTTGTAAAATATCCGCTAATGTTACTAACATGATTTATCCTTCTTTCTGAGCATTCATAAACTCATAAATTTCCTCAAAGCTTTTGATTCCTGTGGTCGCGCCCCGTTCCATTACGCAATGAGCACCTGTGGCATTACCAAATTCTGCACATGATTTCAAATCCATTCCTTTGGAATATGCTGCTAAAAAGCCTGAACAGAAGCTATCCCCGGCACCTGTGGTATCCACAGCCTTTACTCCCTTACAAGCAGGAATCATCACTCCGGAAGCATCCGCACTTTCACGGAGATAACATCCGTCGGACCCGCATTTAATCACAACAGATTTCGCTCCCAATTCCAGGAAGGTTTCTGCCATTTCTTCAACAGTTTCCTTTTTCGCTATTTCTCTTGCTTCATCAATGCTCGGCATAAAGATATCCAAATAAGGAAGCACCTGATTAAGAAGCGTTCCCCATCTATCCTTACTATCCCAACAAACATCAAGCACAGTGGTCTTTCCAAGCTCTTTACACCGCTTTAAAAATTCAGCTGTCTGAGCACCGTCAAAGGTATTCATTAGAAATGAACCTGTAACAAAAACAGTTTTTGCCTGTTTTACAATTTCCATATCAATATCATCAATGGAAAATACACCATTTGCACCTTCACAATGCCAAAAGCTTCGTTCTCCGCCTTCAGAAATCAAAAGAGTGGATGCAGATGTTTGTGCTTTGTCAGTTCGTTTCAAACCATCTGTACAAACATCATATTGCTCCAGACATCCGGAAAGGAAATCGCCAAACCGATCCTTCCCTACCATTCCGATTATAGCAGAGGACATTCCCATTTTTTTCAGATTGATGGAAGCAGTCATTGCATTTCCGCCATTAAATAATTCAATTGAATCAACGGGACACAAAATTCCCTTTTCGGGCATTTTTTCTACGGGACTTACAATTACATCTGCAACCAAAATCCCAACACATGCTACATCAAACATGATTAATCATCCTTTTCTTAGTTGCATTCAGCAGTCAAAGGCCCTGCCAAATCCTTCAAATAAAACAGTTTACCCGGCATAGTAGGAATGAAGGAAGAAGTAATGTTCATATCAGGACCGTAATGAAGAGTAGTCAAGAAGCTCATACCCTGCCAACCCATTCCGCGGCCTAAGGTTCCGTCACATCCGCCAATAATATAATCAGCCTGGAACATCAGACCGGGGCCTACCGTATTTGCACGACACGGAACTAAAGTTGTTCTGCTCTTAAAGCTGGTGATTGCATTTTGTTCAACAGTCAAAGGATGCAATTTTGCAGCAATTCTGTAATTCTGTTGTTTCCATTCTTCGACGGAGGAAAATTCTTCTGCAAAGTGGGGTTCCCAGAATGCAATATGGCAAGCTCTGCCGATACCGAATACCAGTACCAATTTTGCTCCTTCTGCTCTCAATGCTGCAATCTTTTCAGGATAGGTAGGCAGATTTTCTTTCGTTGCAAAATTTCTCTGATTTTCAGGAATGGTGTATTCTCCCAGTTTATCAAAGAATGCCTGTTTCATGCTATATTCAAAAGAAGCGCTGTTATCAGAAGAAAGAGTGTTTCCTTCTGAATCGGACCATTCGTCCATGTTAAAGGTATAAACGTGCTTGCAATCAACCTTCCATTGGGTCAAAAAATACACAGCCCATTTGTACATTCCCATAGGTCCTACAGGAAGAATCATCGCAAGCTTCTGACCTGCATCTTTGGCATTTTTAATCTGTAATGCGATTTCATGACCCATATATGTATCAAAATCATTGATATTGTCACATTCAACAGGATTAAAATCTTTGTGCCAGAAATCTTCTCTTGCAACACCTTTTTCGCAGCAAGCATCAATTTTTTCCAAATCCCATCCCTTGGGGAAGAAATTTTCCAGCATACTGCCTTTTACAGTACTCAAAAAATCCATAATAATATTCCTCTTTTCGTTTTAAGTTTATTGACTTTCGTCTCATTTTATTATATAATAAATGAAAGGAAATGTCTTTAGCAATAACTACGAAAAATTTATCATTTTTTCCGGAGGGATTATGTTTACATTAAAACCTGTGAAAAACCAAATCACCATTGACGGATTTCATAGCATTTATTATTTTGAATTCGGCAAA
>JAZQHN010000281.1:0-2370 GCA_045540615.1 Clostridia bacterium | reverse complement strand
GTGCAGAAGTTGGTATGTATCTGTGCATGGCAAGAATTGCTCATCGCGAAGGCTATCCCGAAGTTGGTCTGTACTGGGAAAAGGCTGCTTTTGAAGAAGCAGAACATGCTGCAAAATTTGCAGAATTGTTGGGTGAAGATTTAGAACCTAACATGAAGGCTACCACTAAGGATAATCTGAAATGGAGAGTTGATTGTGAATATGGTGCAACCCAGGGTAAATTTGACTTGGCAAGCTGTGCTAAGAAAAACGGCTTAGATGCAATTCACGATACCGTTCATGAAATGGCAAGAGACGAAGCTCGCCACGGCAGAGGTCTGGAAGGTCTTTTGAAGAGATATTTTAAATAAGATTGGTGACAAGCAATGAAAGAAAATTATATGGTTTGCAACTGTAAGCAGGTCAGTTACAGCAGCATTGCCGATGCAGTTCAGACATTGACAAAATTTGATGATGTTCTTAAGGCATTTGATGATGTTCAGAAGATTACAAATTGTTCCACAGGATGTGGTGGATGCCATCAAAAGGTTTTGGATATTATTTCCGAAATCATGAGTGGGGCAGAAGTATAAAAACAATCAGAAGGGCACCGCGGTTTCGTTGTGTCCTTCTATCATGTAGGAGGTTAAGAATATGTTAAACGAAAAAGTTTCAAAATTATTAAACGAACAAATTAATAAAGAGTTATATTCTGCTTATCTTTACTTGGATTTTTCTGTGTTTTATGAAGCACAGGGCTTGGATGGATTTGCAAATTGGTACATGATTCAGGCACAAGAAGAAAGAGACCATGCCATGCTGATGCTCCAGTATTTGCAGATGTGCGGAGAAAAGGTAACTTTAGAAGCGGTTGCAAAGCCCGATAAGGAAATGAATACCTTGATGGATCCTTTGAAATTTGGTTTTGAGCATGAACAGTATGTAACAAGCCTGATTAACGATATCTATGCGGCGGCATACGATGCAAAGGATTTCAGAACCATGCAATTTTTAGATTGGTTTGTTAAGGAACAGTTGGAAGAAGAAAAGAATGCAGATGACATGATTAAGAAAATGGAATTGTTCGGAAATGATTCCAAGGGATTGTATTCTTTGGATTCCGAATATGCGGCAAGAGTATATACTGCACCGTCGTTGGTATTATAAAAGCAAGAAGAAAAGGGGAGGATGTTTGTATCCTACCCCTTTTTTTGAACGTATTTATTTAATTTTCTTGGCTTCCATGTAGAACCGTTTTTCGTTCGCCTCGCCCATAGAGAAGGTTTTTCTGGGAAGAGCACCATCCTGAATAACGGTACAGAACAGCTCTGATTTTCCGGGCTTTGGTAATAAAAAGCCTACATTTCCTTCTTTTTCAGACAGCCGTTTCACTTCATCCTCACCGTGGATATAATCAATTTCAGTGTTTTGTTCATCCAAGAACTTTTGCAACAGGCCCACCGCCAAGGGGGTATCCTTCAAAACCAGTTCCTTTTGCGTTCCCTGATAGAAACAGGTGACCTTTTCTCCGTCGCCTTCTTCGGATACTTGAGGCAAAGAAAGGAAACGATTTAAAAATTCTTCGGGATTTACGTTGAACACCACTCTGTGAATAGGTTCAAATTCCTGGGAATCATCATGAATATTTTCCAATTCAGCCAGACAAAAACGAGCCGGATGGGTCAATCGTTCTTCTTCTGACAGGGTTGGTTTTAATGCTTCCCAACAAGCTTTTGCAGAAGCCAAAGAATGGTTTCCGTCTCCTACTGCAATGACAAGCCCGTCTGCAGCTTTTTGTTCAAATTCTGCAAATCGTTTCATAAAAGCATCCGTTTCTTCCTGACTGATTTCCATACCCTTCAGATGACCGCCGTCACACATTAAATCAGCTTCGTACAACACTTTTCCCGGTTTAATGGATTCAATTACAGTTTGTGATGGATCGTCAATCAGCAAAATTACATGAGGCAATTCCAAAGGTGCGTTTTCTCTGATTTTTACACGAGGAGGGATTCGCTCTAAAACTGTTCCTTCCGTAGCACGAATTTTGCTTTTTGTTCCTTTTTTATAGTCATATTCATCCAAATCAATGGCTCCTACAATCCCTGTTCTGATTTTGCCGTTGTTCAGGGTGCGTTCTGTGTAAATCAAGCTGTTTGGCAATTCACGGAATACACCCTCATCCATATATTGTTGCATGGTTTGATTAATGACGCTGATTCGTCCGTCTCCCTGAGAAAGCCATGCTTCCGGATAGACAAGATGCAAGGTGCTGGGGGAGGAGCCTGCTATTTTTTGCACCTCTTCCCAGTAATCAGGACGGGAGGTATATTGGTCACACGCTACAACACACCATTGATTTAACGGAATTTCTTCTTTGGGCAGAAGAAT
>JAZQHN010000280.1:0-4178 GCA_045540615.1 Clostridia bacterium | reverse complement strand
TTCTTCCACGGTAAACTGAATTTTTCCTGCCACTCCTGAGGTCTTTCCGGCTCTTGCAGGATTGGGAGTAAGTGCCTTTTCCAAGCATGAGCCTACTGCACGGTATACTGCCTCCCAAATATGGTGGGCATTTTCACCCCGTTTCACGGTGACATGCAAGGTACATCTTGCCCCTTGGCAAAATCCATCCAAAAAGGTTGCCAAATCCTCGCTCTTGGTATCCTCACAAGCCGCGGGCATATTGATTTGTGCATCATCCAGCACAAAGAGGGAGCGGGATTCAAAGCTGATGCCTGCCTGAACAAAGGCTTCATCAATCATGCCTACCGCATCTCCAAAGCCATAACAGCCTTCCTCTACAGAACGATCCAAAAGCTCTGTAAAAGCACGGCCTACCGTAATCCCTAAATCTTCAAACAACACATGATCCAGTACAAACCCGTCATACTCACATGATACACTCATGCCGATTCCGCTGCGGTAAGCAATGTGCTCTAACATATGGCTTAACATCATGCTAGGGGTGGTCAGATTCTTTTTGTAATCAGGTTGTAACCCGTTTTTATCCAGAATAACCTCAATTTTTGATTCATTGGTGGTTCTTGTTACTTTTAACATCATAACCTCTCCTTATTTTCTATCCTTAACTGCCAATGCATGGGTATCAAACCCTTCTGCTGTTGCAAAACGGTACGCATGCTCTCTTGCTTTTTCAAAGCCTTCTTTGGTCACATACCCTACCGAGCTTCTCTTGAGAAAATCATTGACTGAAACGGAAGAACAGGTTTTGGCAAATCCTCCCGTAGGCAAAATGGCATTGGGACCCATAACAAAATTACACATAGTAATGGGGGTATAATCCCCGAGTAAAATTTCTCCTGCATTTTTGATTTTGGGAAGAACTGCAAAGGGATCGCGGGTCATCACTTCCATATGTTCAGGTGCATAATCATTGACAAAATCAATGGATTCTTCCAAAGAATCGGTTAAAATGATACCGCCATAGGTAGAAAAGTTGGTGGTCACAAAGCTACGTCTCTTTTCTGAAATCTTGGTGAGCTGTTCTTCTACAATGGGCAGCACCTTTTCAGGTAAGGATTTATCGTGGGTTACAAGCAAAGCCGCAGAATCGGGGCCGTGCTCTGCCTCAATCATCCAGTCCAGCGCCACCTTGTGGGGGTCTGCAAATTCGTCCGCCAAAATAATGGATTCGCTGGGGCCTGCAGGAAGCCCTGTATCAATTTCGTTTGCCAGTACACGCTTTGCAGCTGTGGCATAAGCATTTCCGGGACCGATAATCTTACTGCATTTCGGAATGGTTTCGGTACCGTATGCAACGGATGCCACCGCTTGAATACCGCCTACCATATAAATTTCGTGAATTCCGATGATTTTTGCCGCTGCCAACATAGCATCGTCTAAGGTTCCCCGTTCATTGGGAGGGGTCACAACCACAATTTTGGGAACACCTGCTACCAAAGCGGGGATTCCCAGCATCAAAAGAACAGAAGGAAAACTTCCCTTTCCTCTGGGAACATACAAGCATACATCGGTAATGGGGGTTACCTTTTCTCCTGCCATAATTCCGTCGTTTACATTGGTAAACCAGATTTCTTCAGGCATTTGTGCTTCATGGAAGGTTCTGATGTTGCCTGCTGCATATTCTATGGCTTCTCTGGTTTCCTTGTCTAATCTGCCGTAGCCAGCCTCAATTTCCTCCTGAGAGACTCTCATGCCGTTTTTCAGTTCCACTTTATCAAATTTTTTGGTATAAGAAAGCACTGCTTTATCGCCGTTTTCTTTTACGTCCAAAGAGATTTCACGGGCGGTTTGCATATATTCGCTGATATCCGTTTCTGCCCGACGCATTATTTTCCGTTTTTCTTCAGGACTCATTTTTTTCAATTCAAAAATATTCATGCTTATCCGTCTTCCTTTCAAATTCATACTACTATTATAGTCTATTTTTCCGTAGATTGCAAGAACTATCTTCCATTTTTTCACTTTCTTTTTTATTTTTGTCGAAAAAGAGGGAGTTTTGTTATCCACACTTACGGAATAACTCAAATTGTGGATAATGTGGATAACTTTGTGAATAACCGATGGTTCCTATCTTTTTACTATGAAATATCCGTGGATAAGTGAACAAACAATGTGGATAACCCAAATCTGTAAATGGGAAGAAACTTCTTTGTAACACAGATTTTACATTGTAATCAATTTGTTATGCTTCCACTCTGTTCCGCTGTTCTCCTCTGTAAAAGGCACGGATGTTTTCTGCCACTTCTTTCATGCATCGTACCCGAGCTTCATAGGCACCCCATGCCATGTGAGGGGTCAGGCAGAGATTGGGATATTGTAAAATTTCCTGAAAGGGGTGGTCGGCTTGCATAGGTTCTACAGAAAATACGTCACTGCCAACAGCTCCGATTTGTCCTTGTTTTAATGCTTTTGCCACCGCACCTTCGTCCCATACCGCACCTCGGGCGGCATTGACCAGAATAATTTCCCGTTTCATAAGCCTGAGCTGTTCTTCTCCGATGATTCCTTTTGTTTTTTGGGTCAGGGGGCAATGAAGGGTCAGAATATCTGATTCCCGACACAAGGTTTCTAAGGACACACATTCCGCCTCTGCCACAGGGGTTTGTTTTTGAACAATCAAACGGCACCCAAAGCTTTGGGCAATCCGTCCCACCTGCTTTCCGATGCTACCGTAGCCAAGCAATCCCCAGGTTTTGCCGTACAACTCATGAAACACAGGAGTCAGGCAGTTATGAACACCGCTTTTCGTGTATTGTCCCGAAGTGACATAATCATGGTATTGCGGTAAATGATTCAGTAAGGACAGCACCGTTGCTACAGTAATCTGTGCCACCGAATGGGTAGAATACCCTTTTACGTTGCATACGGCAATCCCGTGCTCACGGCAATATTCCAAATCAATATTGTCATACCCCGTTGCAGTCACACAAATCAGCTTCAGATTTTTTGCAAAGGGTAAATTGTCCTTTGTTAACTTTACTTTATTTAAAATTGCCACATCACAATCGCGGATTCGTTCCGCCGTTTCTGTGGGTGCAGTGGCAACATAGCTTGTGACCGTTCCCAAGGAGTCGAATAAAGACAATTCCATATCCTCTCCAAAGGTACCGGCATCTAAAATAACAAGTTTCATAAAAAATCTCCTCAAAATAGTAAATTTAATTTTTCGGTTATCAATTCTCTTTTGTCAGTGAAATCAGTTCAGCCCTATAGCCTCCCACCGCTAAGGCGGTCCCCCCTCCTTTCGGTAAGGAAGGCGGCGAAAAAAGAATCGCTCTGAAAGTATTCATGCCTCATGATTCTGCATTTGTTTTTGATAATGTTTGGGAGAAACCCCTTTGTACCGTTTAAAGGTTTTGATAAAATAACTCAAATCGTTAAATCCGCAGCTCAACGCAATTTCGGTAATAGATTCCTGGTTTTGCCGAAGCATTTCGCACGCCATTTTTACCCGATAATTGTTCAAATAATCAATGGGGGTTTTGTGGGTCATTTCTTTGAAAAAAAGGCAAAAGTATTTGGGTGACATTCCGCAAGCCTTTGCAAGCTGGGGCAGGGTAATGGTAGAGGCATACTCCGTTTCAATCAATCGGAGCGCCTGTTTTAAGTGCTGAATTTTTTTACTGCTTTGCATGGGACTGCTTTGAAACAAATCTTTTTGCTGTAACAATCCGAAGCAACGGTAAAGAGCACTTAAAATCATAAATTCTTTTCCTGTTTCCGTTTGATGAAGTGCTTGAAAAAAGGTAAGAGCAGCACTATTTTCCTCACTGCCCGATTCCATTCGAAAATATCCGTTCATTCCGCCCAAAGCAGACTGACAGACACCGGAAAACAGGGTACGGGTGTCAAATACAGCACACTCATACACACAATTTTTGGGAGTTCCGCCGTGCAAAATACTGCCTGCCAGCAAAATACAGTCTCCCTCCTTGCAGACCACCGTTTCTTCATCCAGAAAAAGAGTTAATGTTCCGGTGCAAATGTGAATCATCTCATATTCTCCATGCCAATGAAGCTGCATGTGATAGTTGGGATGGGTTCGGTCTACTCGGTAAAAACCAAGAGGAAATTCAGGGGTTCCCCGTATCACATCCTCATAATAAGTCGGATCGTAGCCATGTCGTTCTGTGAGC